>NZ_JBJHPC010000068.1:0-20033 GCF_045257485.1 Streptomyces sp. YS-3
GTCCCGGAAAGCGCCCCCTCGCGCCCCCTACCGTGATCCCCGGTGCGTCGGCCGACGCACCGGGGATCACGGTAGGGGGCGCGAGGGGGCGCTTTCCGGGACATGTACACGTATGGCCGATAACCGATGCCGCCGCCGCGTCCTCCTAGAAGAACACCCCGCACCTCAGCAGCACGTTCGCGTACGGCCGCGCCTCCCCGGTCCGTACGACCAGCCGCGCCCCCGCCGACAGCGCCTTCAGCTCGTCGTGCGCGACCAGGTCGAGGTGCGGGAGGCGGGCCGCCAGCAGCCGCGCGGCCGGCGGGTTCGCCTCGCGCACCTCCCGCGCGGCGGTCGCGCCCTCCACCACGAGTTCGGCGAGCAGGCCGTCGAGCACCTCCGCGAACGAGGGCACCCCGGCCCGGAAGGCCAGGTCGACCACGCGCGGGCCGGCCGGGATGGGCATGCCGGCGTCGCAGACGAGGACCCCGTCCCCGTGGCCCAACTCGGCCAGCGCGCCCGACAGATGACGGTTGAGGATGCCGCCCTTCTTCACCGCGCGAAGACCTCGTCGGCGGTGGGGAAGGACTCCTGCGCCCCCTGGCGGGTGACGGCGGCGGCGCCGACCCGCGCGGCGAACGCGGCGGCGTCCGCGAGGCTCTCGCGCAGGCTCAGCCGCCAGGCCAGCGCGGCGGTGAAGGCGTCGCCCGCGCCCGTCGTGTCCACCGCTTCGACCCGTGGGCTCTCCACCCGCACGAACGAGCTCGTACTGCCCGCCGCGACCAGGGCGCCCGCCGCGCCCAGCGTGATCACCACCGAGCGCGGTCCGCGCAGCAGCAGGGTCCGCGCCCAGTCCTCGGGCGCCGGGCCCGCCGAGGCGCCCAGCAGGAACCGGGCCTCGTGCTCGTTGACGATCAGCGGGTCGCAGGCGGCGAGCACCTCGGCCGGAAGCGGTCCGGCCGGTGAGGGGTTGAGGACGAAGCGGCTGTCGAAGGCGAGGCTGCGGACGGTCTCGACCACCGTCTCCAGCGGGATCTCCAACTGCGCCGACACCACCCGCGAGGCCTGGAAGAGGCTGGCGGCGGCGCGCACGTCCTGCGGGGTCAGACGGGCGTTGGCGCCGGGCGAGACCACGATGCTGTTGTCCCCCGAGGGGTCCACCGTGATCAGCGCCACCCCGGTGGGCGCCCCGCCGACGAGCAGGCCGACGGTGTCCACGCCGGCCGCCCGCTGGGAGTCGAGCAGCAGCCGCCCGTATCCGTCGTCCCCGACCCGGGCGAGCAGCGCGGTGCGCGCGCCGAGGCGGGCGGCGGCCACCGCCTGGTTGGCGCCCTTGCCGCCCGGGTGGACCACCAGGT
This sequence comes from Streptomyces sp. YS-3, assembly GCF_045257485.1. Taxonomy (NCBI): domain Bacteria; kingdom Bacillati; phylum Actinomycetota; class Actinomycetes; order Kitasatosporales; family Streptomycetaceae; genus Streptomyces; species Streptomyces sp. YS-3. The sequence goes on from NZ_JBJHPC010000068.1 coordinate 1,338, forward strand.
CCGAGCCGAGGACCGTCTCGCCGGGCCCGGGGCGCCGGTCGACGCCGATCACGAGGTCGGCGTTGGCGGACCCGACGACCAGGAGGTCGTAGTCGTACATCCCTGTCCTGCTTTCGCTGAGTGGCGGACCGGCGTCCGTCATGAGAAGTCGGCGACGTTCTGCCGGGTGACGACCTTGACCGGCACCTTCACGGCACTCTCGACCGTGTCGCCCTTCGCGGCCCGCACGGCGTTGCGCACCGCGATGCGGCCGAGTTCGGCGGGCTGCTGCGCGACCGTCGCGTACAGCGTGCCCGCTGCGACCGCCTTCAGGCCATCGGGGGTGCCGTCGAAGCCGACGACGGCGACGGAGGTGCCCGCCCGGTCGCCCAGCGCCTTGACCGCGCCGAGCGCCATCTCGTCGTTCTCGGCGAAGACCCCGGTGACCCCGGCGTGGGACTGGAGCAGATTGGTCATCACGTCCAGGCCCTTGGCGCGGTCGAAGTCGGCGGGCTGGCGGGCGACGACCGTGATGCCGGGGTAGGCCTTGATGCCCTCCGCGAAGCCCTGGCCGCGCTCGCGGCTGGCGGAGGTGCCCGCGGTGCCCTGGAGGACGACGATCCGGCCCTTGCCGCCGAGCCGGTCGGCGAGGGTCCTGGCGGCGAGCCTGCCGCCCGCGACGTTGTCGGAGGCGACCAGAGTCGCGGTGTCGGCCTTGTTGACGCCCCGGTCGGCGGCGACCACCGGGATGTCCGCCTTGTTGGCGCCGCGCACCGAGGGTCCGACGGCGTCCGAGTCGACCGGGTTGACGATGATCGACTTCACCCCGGCGCCGGTGAAGTTCTGGATCTGGTTGGCCTGTTGGGAGGCGTCGTTCTGGGCGTCGGTCACGGTCAGGTCGACTCCCGCCGCCTTCGCCTCCGCCCTCGCCCCGGCCTCCATCTGCACGAAGAAGGGGTTGTTGAGGGTGGAGAGCGACATGCCCACCCTGGTGGACGAGCCGGAGGAGCCGGTGTCGACGAACGACAGGGCGCCCAGGACGGCGGCCAGGGCGACGGCCGCGACCGCGAGTTTCGCCGCGCCCCGCCTGCCGCCGGACCCGGGCGCGCTCCCCGTGCCGGAGGCGGTCGTCGCCCCGGCGCGGCGGCGTGCCGTGTCGAGCAGCACCGCGAGCGCGATGACCACTCCGATGACGACCTGCTGCCAGAAGGCCGACACCGACAGCAGGTTGAGGCCGTTGCGCAGCACGGCGAGGATCAGTGCGCCGATGAGGGTGCCGGACGCCTTGCCGACGCCGCCGGACAGACTGGCGCCGCCGATGACGACGGCCGCGATCGCGTCGAGCTCGTACCCCTGGGCGGCCTGCGGCTGCGCGGAGACCAGCCGGGAGGCGAGGACGACGCCCGCGACTGCGGCGAACAGGCCCGAGAGCGCGTAGATGGCGATCTTCTGCCGCTGGACCCGCAGCCCCGAGAGCCGGGCCGCCTCCTCGTTGCCGCCGATGGCGTACATGGAGCGCCCGATGTACGTACGGGACAGGATCAGGGCGGTGAGCAGCCCCATCGCCACCATCACGATCACCGGGACCGGCAGATGTCCGCCGAGGGTGTCGCCGACGCGGGAGACGGACTCGGGGAAGGCGATCGGGCTGCCCTGCGAGAGGACCAGGGACAGGCCCCGGCCCACCGAAAGCATGGCCAGGGTGGCGATGAACGGGGGGAGTTTGCCGTACGCGACGAGGGCGCCGTTGACGGCGCCGCAGGCCAGGCCGGTACCGATGGCGAGGAGGACCGCCAGCCAGACCGGCAGACCGTGTTTCGTCGCCGTCCAGGCGAGCACGGTGGCGCTGAGGGCGGCCACCGACCCGACGGAGAGGTCGATGCCGGCCGAGACGATGACGAAGGTCACGCCGAAGGCGAGGATCGCGGTGACGGCGGCCTGGACACCGACGTTGAGCAGGTTCTGCGTGGTCAGGAAGTCGCCGGAGAGCAGCGACATCGCCACCGCCAGGACCACCAGGGCGCTCAGCGCGCCGTTGTCGAGCAGCAGACGGCGCACGGCGCGGGCGCCGCTCGCGCCCGTGGTGCTCCGGAGCGTTTCAGTGGCCACGGGGGCCCTCCTCTTCGTGCGGTGCCGGGGCGGTGGCGGGGGCCGCGCCGACGGCGAGTTCCATGACCGTCTCCTGGGTGGCCCGGCCGGCCGGGAGTTCCCCGGCGATCCGTCCCTGGGCCATGACCAGCACCCGGTCGCTCATGCCGAGCACCTCGGGCAGATCGCTGGAGATCATGAGGACGGCGTGCCCGGCGGCGGTCAGTTCGTTGATGAGCCGGTAGATCTCGACCTTGGCGCCGACGTCGATGCCCCGGGTGGGCTCGTCGAGGATGAGCACCCGGGTCTCGGCGAGGAGCCACTTGCCGATGACGACCTTCTGCTGGTTGCCGCCGGACAGGGTGCGCACCCGCTGGCCGGGGCCGGCCATCCGGACGCCGAGCCGTTCGGCGATCCGTGCGGCGGCCGTGCGCTGCCCCTTGCGGTCCACGAGCCCGGCGCGGGTGGCCGAGCGCAGGGTGACCAGGCCGAGGTTCTCCTGTACGGAGGCGTCCAGGACGAGGCCCTGGCCCTTGCGGTCCTCGGGAACGAGACCGATCCCGGCGGCCATGGCCGCGTTCACGTCGTGCCGGGCGACGGGCGCGCCCAGCACCTCGACGGTTCCGCTGTCGTAGCGGTCGGCGCCGAAGACGGCCCGGGCGACTTCGGTGCGGCCCGCGCCGACCAGCCCCGCGAGGCCGACGACCTCGCCGGCGCGCACCTCGAAGCCGACGTCGTGGAAGGCGCCGTCGCGGGTGAGCCCGCGCACCGAGAGCAACGGGGCGCCGGGGTCGGGGCGTTCGCGCGGGTACTGCTGGTCGATGTCGCGTCCCACCATCAGGCGGACGAGTTCGGCCTCGGGGGTGGAGGCCGGCACCTGGCCGACGCTCCGGCCGTCGCGCAGGACGGTGACGCGGTCGCCGAGTGCCGCGATCTCCTCCAGGTGGTGGGTGATGAAGACGACGCCCACGCCGTCCGCCCGCAGCGAGCGCACGATCGTGAAGAGCGTGTCGACCTCCTCGGAGGTGAGGACGGCGGTGGGCTCGTCCATGATCAGCACGCGCGCGTCCAGGCTGAGCGCCTTGGCGATCTCGACCATCTGGAGGTGGGCGATGCCCAGTTCACGTACGCGCGCGTGGGGCGGCACGTCCACGCCGACCCGCTCCAGGAGCACGGCGGCGTCCGCCTCCATCCGTCGGCGGTCGATCATGCCGAAGCGGCGCGGCTGACGGCCGAGGAAGATGTTCTCCGCCACCGAGAGGTCGGGGACGAGGGTGAATTCCTGGTGGATGGTGGCGATCCCGAGCCGTTCGGCGTCCTGTGCGCTCTGGACGCGCACCTCACGTCCGTCGACGAGGACGCGACCGCTGTCGGGGCGGTGGGCGCCGGAGAGCACCTTGATGAGGGTGCTCTTGCCCGCCCCGTTCTCACCGAGCAGGACGTGCACCTCGCCGCGGCGCAGGGCGAAGTCGACGCCGTCGAGGGCGAGTACGCCGGGGAAGGCCTTGCGTATGCCCTCGACGCGCAGCAGATCGGCGGAACCGCTCACGGGGTGCTCCTCCGGGTGGGGGTGGTCTCGCCGCAGGAGCTGCGGACGACGAGGCGCGCGGGCAGGGTGACGGACTGCGGGGACCGGCCCTCGATGCGGTCGATGAGGGCGCGGACCGCGGCCCGGCCCAGGGCGCCGGTGGGCTGGGCGATCGCGGTGATCGGCGGATCGGTGTGGACGAACCAGGGGATGTCGTCGAAGGCGGCGAGCCCGATGTCGTGGGGCACGTGCAGGCCGTGCGCGCGGATGGCGTCGAGCGCCCCCAGCGCCATCAGGTTGTCGGCGGCGAAGACGACTTCGGGCGGCTCGGGGAGGGCGAGGAAGCGCTCGGTGCTGCGCCGGCCGCTGCCGGCCTGGAAGTCGCCGTGGCCGATGTAGGCCTCGGGCAGCGGGAGCCGGTGCTCGCGCAGGGCGTCCCGGAAGGCCTCGACGCGTTCGCTGCCGGTGGTGGTGGCGGCCGGGCCCGCGATGATGGCGAGCCTGCGGTGGCCCAGGGCGTGCAGATGGGCGACGAGGTCGCGGACGGCGGACCGGCCGTCGGCCCGCACGACGGGCACGTCCACGCCGGGGATCCAGCGGTCGACGAAGACCATGGGGGTGCCGGCCCGGGCCGCGTCCAGGATCTGTGGGGAGCCGCCGTCGGTGGGCGAGACGAGCAGTCCGTCGATCCTGCGGTCGAGGAGGGTGCGGACGTGGTGGTCCTGGAGCTCGGGCCGCTCGTCGGCGTTGCCGATGATGACGCTGTAGCCGAGCGTGCGGGCCTCCTCCTCGACGGAGCGGGCGAGTTCGGTGAAGTACGGGTTGAGTACGTCGCTGATGACCAGGCCCAGGGTGCGCGTCTGGTCGGTGCGCAGGGACCTGGCCACGGCGTTGGGCCGGTAGCCGAGCGCCTCGACGGCGGCGAGGACGCGGGTGCGCGCCTCGGGGCTGACGGACGGGTGGCTGTTGAGGACCCGGGAGACCGTGGCGACGGACACGCCCGCGCGGGCGGCCACATCCTTGATGCTCGCCATGCGCCGGACCACCTCCTTGTGCGTCCGTGGAATCGATTACACGGAGGATTGGAATCGATTACACGCCCCTCGGCAACCCCCTCCCCCGGCTCCGAGATCCGATCGTGATGAACGCGCGCGGCAGGGGACGGCCCGGCGGGACGTACCCGTCCCTGCTCGGCCCGTCCGTTTCCGCCGCGCCGCCCGGGCCGCCGCGCGCGGCGCATTCGTGTCGCCCATCCGCCCCAACCACTGGTGCGGATGCGGCAGTTGATGAACACTCTCCTGCTGTCACGTGCCGGGAACGCTCTTCCACTCGTCGCGCGCCGGGCACCCCGGCCGCGGAAGGAGCCGTCCATGCGTACAGGGAGATCGAGAGGCTTGCGCACGGCCGCGGTCGCCGTACTGGCGATCGCGGGACTGCTGGCCCCGGGCGGCCTGGCCGCCGGGGCCGGAACCCAGGAGGAGGACGACGAGGGCGGGCCCGCCGCCCCCGCCGAGTACAGCTATCTGCAGAAGGCGGTGCCGGGGCAGCCGCTGCCCCGGCACGCCTACGACACCGCGGCGGCGCAGGCCGCCGCGCTGCCCGTCACCGGCGGCACCTGGCAGTCCGTGGGGCCCACCAACATCGGCGGCCGGGTCGTCTCGCTCGCCCTCGACCCGCAGCGCGCCGACACGGTGTACGCGGCTGCCGCCAGCGGCGGGGTGTGGCGCTCGGCCGACGCGGGCCGGACGTTCACCCCGGCCTGGCCCGAGCGCGGCACCCAGGCCATGGGCGCGCTCGCCGCGGCTCCCGACGGCACCCTCTACGCCGGGACCGGCGAGCCCAACCCGGGCGGCGGCAGCGTCACCTACGAGGGAACCGGCGTCTACCGCTCCACCGACCGGGGCCACAGCTGGCAGCCGGCCGGACTGCGGGACTCGGGGGCGGTCGGCGCGTTCGCGGTGGACCCGCGCAGGCCCCGCAGGGTGCTGGTCGCGGCCACCGGCTCGCTCTACAACCCGGGCGGCGACCGGGGCGTCTACCTCTCGGAGAACGCGGGTGGCTCCTGGCGCCGGGTGCTGGACGTGCCCAACGCCTTCACCGGCGCCGTCGACGTCCAGCGCGACCCGGTGAATCCCGACCGGGTGTACGCCGTGCTGTGGGACCACCGGCGCGAGCCGGACAGACGCACCTACGGCGGCGCGGGCTCCGGGGTCTACCGCTCCGACGACGGCGGCGCCCACTGGCGGCACCTCGGCGGCGGGCTGCCCACGGCCGGCTCGGGCCGGATCGGCCTCGGTGTCGCCGCCTCCGAGCCCGGCCGCCTCTACGCCCTCGTCGGCGCCACGGACGGCACCTTCGGCTCCTTCCTCACCTCGGCCGACGGCGGCGACAGCTGGACCGAGCTGCCCCGGAACGAGACCCTGGCCGACTCCCAGTCCAGCTACTCCTGGTGGTTCGGCAAGGTGTGGGTCGACCCGGCCGACGCCCGGCACGTCCACGCGGCCGGGGTGGGCCTGCTCACCACCAGGGACGGGGGGACCACCTGGAGCGCCGAGGAGGACGCCGTCCACTCCGACCAGCACGCCATGCTCTGGGACCCACGGACACCCGGCCGCGTCTACCTCGGCAACGACGGCGGCGTCTACCGCTCCGACGCACGCGGCGACGGCGGCTGGACCAAGGCGGTGTACGAGCCGTGGACCCAGCTCTACACCGTGGCGGCGACCCCGCAGGACCCGAGCCGGATCTCCGGCGGCGCCCAGGACAACGGCTCCATCCGCTCCTGGGGCGGCGACCGGTTCAACGAGTACCTGGGCGGCGACGGACTGCAGAACCTCATCGACCCGACCGACGTGAACCGGGTGTACGCCTGCTACCAGTACGGCAACTGCTTCCGCTCCACCGACGGCGGCGCCACGCTCACCGAGTACACCGACGCCACCACCGCCGACCGGCGCAACTGGCTCACCCCCGTCCAGTTCGACCCGGTGAACCCCGATGTCCTCTACTACGGGGGCAACCGGCTGAACCGTTCCACCGACGGCGGCGCCACCTGGCAGCCCATCAGCCCCGACCTCACGGGCGGCCCCGGCGACGACTCCTACCCGTACGGCACGATCACCACGGTCGCCGCCGCGCGGGACGGGCGGACCGTCTGGGCGGGCACGGACGACGGCCGGGTGTGGGTGACGCGCGACCTCGGCGCCCACTGGACCGAGGTCCTCACCGGCCGGCCGTGGGTGACCCGGGTGACCGTGGACCCGGACGACCCGGCGACCGCGTACGTATCGCTGTCCGGGTACCGGTCGGGCTCGCCGCTGCCGCATGTGCTGCGGACCCGGGACGCGGGGGCGCACTGGAGCGATCTGTCCGGAAACCTTCCCCAGGCACCGGTGAACGACGTGGTGCTCGGTGGCCGGAACACCCTCTACGCCGCGACCGACCAGGGTGTCTTCGTCAGCGGCCGGGGCGGCTGGCGAAGGCTCGGCGGCGGGCTTCCGCTGGTGCCGGTGTCGGACATCACATACGACGCCGTCCACCACCGCCTGGTGGCGGCCACCTTCGGGCGCGGCTTCTACAGCCTCCTTGTGCGTCCATAGATCTGACGGCACGTCAGACCCCCGTCGGCACGGCCGGCGGGGGCCTTTCGGCGCCCGTGCGCGCCGCCGCCCGCGACGGCCGGTTCACATCGGTCCCCTTTGGCCACTGCACCGATGCGATCTCGCCATGTACCGTTCAAATACGCGTTGTCCGGCAGCCTCCCAACTGCCGTTCTACGCGCGCAGACTGGGCGCCCGCACCGCCTCTCCCCCACTCTCATGGAGGTAGCAGGATGCTCCGAATCCGGAGTTCCGCAAGGTCACGGCAGAGACTCACGACCGCACTCGCCGTGTTCGGCATACTCGGCGGCGGCACCGCCGCACTGGCCGTCACCGCTCCCCCGGCCGCCGCGGCCACCACCCCCGCGCACCGCGTGCTGTTCGACAACTCCAAGGCCGAGACCGCCGGCAACGCCGACTGGATCATCGGCACCAGCCAGCCGGACCCGCTGGGCCAGAACCCCGCGCCCTCGGCGGAGAAGGACTGGACCGGAGCGCTCTCGTCCTGGGGCGTCGCACTCCAGAAGACCGGCGACTACTCACTCAAGACGCTGCCCAGCGGCGGCACGATCACCTACGGCACCTCCTCGGCGCTCGATCTGCAGAACTTCGACACGTTCGTGCTGCCCGAGCCCAACGTCCTGCTCTCGGCCGCCGAGAAGACGGCCGTGATGAAGTTCGTGCAGAACGGCGGAGGTCTCTTCATGATCTCCGACCACACCGGCTCGGACCGCAACAACGACGGCGCCGACGCGGTGAAGGTCCTCAACGACCTCATGAGCAACAACAGCGTGGACAGCACCGACCCGTTCGGTTTCTCCATCGACTCGCTCAACATCGCCAGCGACAACCCCAGGGCCGTCTCCAACAGCACGGACCCGGTGCTGAACGGCCCCTTCGGCAAGGTCACCGGCAGCATCATCCGCAACGGCACGACGGTCACGCTGAAGCCCGTGGACAACCCGGCCGTCAAGGGCCTGGTGTACCGCACGGGCTCTTCCGGCAACACCGGCGCGTTCTTCGCGACCAGCACCTTCGGCAGCGGCAGGGTGGCGTTCTGGGGCGACAGCTCGCCCATCGACGACGGCACCGGCCAGTCGGGCAACACCCTCTTCGACGGCTGGGACGACCCGGCCGGCACGGACGCGGCGCTCGCCCTCAACGGCACGCAGTGGCTCGCGGGTGCCGCCGGGTCGACCGGCGGCGGTGGCGGCACCTGCACCGCCGCCCAGCTGCTCACCGACCCCGGCTTCGAGTCGGGCGGCACGGGCTGGTCGGGCACCAGCGGTGTCGTCACCACCGACTCCGGCGAGGCCGCGCACACCGGCTCGTACAAGGCATGGCTGAACGGCTACGGCTCCGCCCACACCGACACGCTCGCCCAGACGGTGACGATTCCGGCGGGCTGCACCGGCGCGAGGCTCAGCTTCTTCCTGCACGTCGACACGGCCGAGACGAGCACCACGACCGCCTACGACACCCTCAAGGCGCAGGTGGTCAACGGCAGCGGGACGGTGCTGTCCACCCTCGCCACGTACTCCAACCTCAACGCCGGGACCGGCTACACCCAGCGGACCCTCGACCTCGGCGGGTACGCCGGGCAGACGGTCACCGTGAAGTTCACCGGCACCGAGGGCTCGCAGCTCCAGACGTCGTTCGTCCTCGACGACACGGCGCTCGACGTGAGCTGAGACCCCCCTCGCGACAGCGCGGACGCCGCCCACCCCTCACCGGGTGGGCGGCGTCCGCCGTGTACGGGGCCGGCCGGCATCCGCCGCCGTCGTGGCTCTTGTCTTGTCGGGCGCGGCTCACTACCTTCCGGTAGCCACATCACACTGCGATTGTCATGCCCCCCACAAGATCATCCGGAGTGACGATGCCCGTTTACCGAACGCTCGGCTCCCTGGCCGCCGTGGTGACCCTGGCCGTGACCGGGGCCTCCGCGACCGCCTCCGCATCCTCGTCGGCCTCCGACGCGCCCGGGGCGAAGCCCGCCGGTGCCGCGGCACTGCGCGAGGTGATGTTCGTCGGCAACAACTGGGACGGCACCGCCGACGTCGTGAAGTCCAGCGGCGACCTGGCCCGGATCGGGCGGATCAACGTCATCCCGGACAAGGACCAGCGGCTCACCGAGATCTACCTCAACCCGATCAAACTGGCCTACTTCCTCGGCATCAGACAGGGGCCCGGCGAGGGCCACGACCAGTTCGTGGACGACATGTACTCCACGCCCGACGGCTCCGCGGTCGTGGTCTCCCGGCCCAGCTTCGCCGATGTGGTCTCCATCGACCTGGCCACCGGCCACCTCAACTGGCGTTTCCCGGTGTCGGGTTACCGCTCGGACCACATGGCGGTCTCCCCCGACGGCACCCGGGTCGCGGTCTCCGCCTCCACCTCCAACACCGTGCACGTCCTGGACATCGCGACCGGCCGGCAGCTCGGCTCGTTCGCGACCGGCGACAAACCGCACGAGAACGTCTTCACCGACGGCGGAAAGTACCTGTGGAACATGGCGATCGGGGAGGTGAACACGGCCCTGGACGACCCGGCGTGGGACTGGACCAAGGGCGACCGGCACATCACGGTCGTGGACGCGCACACCTTCAAACCCGTCAAGGTCATCGACATGCGCGACCGGCTCGACGCGTTCGGCCGCAAGGACCTCTCCGACGCCGTACGGCCCGTGGTCTTCACACCCGACGAGTCCAAGCTCTACTTCCAGGTGTCGTTCTTCAACGGCTTCCTGGAATACGACATCGCGAGCGACCGGATCACCCGTTCCAAGACCCTGCCCAAGAACCCCGCGACCAGCGAGGACCGCACCACCTGGGTCAACGACTCGCGCCACCACGGCCTCTCGATCAGCCCCGACGGGGCCCGTCTCTGCGTCGCCGGGACGATGGACGACTATGTGACGGTCGTCGACCGCGCCACGTTGCAGGAGGGGCCGCTCGTCCCGGCGTCCAAGCCGTACTGGGCGACGGTGAGCGGGGACGGCAAGTCCTGCGTCATCTCCGAGAGCGGGGCGGACCGCATCACCGCGATCGACTTCGCGACCGGCCAGAAGACGGTGTCCGTGGCGGTCGGCGACCATCCGCAGCGGGTGCGCCTCGGCCATGTCACCGCCGACTGGACGAGCCCGGCGGCCCACCGCGCGACGAACTGACGCGCCCTCCACTCCGCCAACGTTCCAGGCATTTCCGCCCGTACGGGAAGAAACCACAACCCGCACGCTGTGATCACCAGCACAGTGCGCGGGCGGTGCAACCAACCCCGGCCCGGGGCACGTCTGGACCGGTGGGACCATGGGGTGCACACGGATGTCGCACGGCCGGTCGCCCTGCGTCCACGCGGGCGGGGGCGAGTGTTAAATCTGGGTTCCAGAAGCACACAAGCCGAACAAACGCCTTTACATGCGCATGTCAGGCGTAGCAGTGTTCGCCCGGGACCACACAGTCCCCGCGGTGCTCAGAAACACCGTGCGTACGGGCGGTTGTAGCCGGCCGCCCCGCAACACCTAAGGACCCTCCATAGTGCGTACACCCCACATACGCAGACTGGCGATCGCCCTGGCCGTCACCACGGCAGCGACCATCACGGTAGGGGGCGTCGGCACCGCCGTCGCGACGTCCGCCGCCACCGGGACCTCCCCCGTCGCCTCCTCCGCCAAGTCCGCGAAGTCGGTCGTCGACGCGGCGCGCGCCGCCGCCTTCGCGCACGCCGCCGCCACCGGTGTCTCCAAGGACGACACCCTGACGGCCACCGACACCCTGGTCGACCCGGACGGCAAGCAGCACGTCCGGTTCGCCCGCGCCCACAAGGGGATGCCGGTCCTCGGTGGTGACCTGGTCATCCACCTCGACGCCAAGTCCGCGTACCTCGACGTGACCCGGGCCACCCGCCGCCAGGTCGCCGTCACCGCCAAGGCCCCGAAGCTGACGGCCGCGCAGGCCAAGGCGAAGGCCGCCGCGCGGGCGAAGGGCGACGCGGGTACGCCCGAGCTCGTCGTCGACGTACGCGCCGGCCGCACCGCCCTCGCCTACCAGATCAAGGTCAGCAACAGCAGGACCACCGAGGCGGGCGGTGTCCGCACGGTCGTCATCGACGCCACGACCGGCGCCGTGCTCACCGACATCCCCGCCGCGGACACGTTCATCTCGCCGAGCCTGAAGGCCAAGCTGCGCAAGAGCGGCGCGAAGGCCACGCCGCTCACGGGGGCGACGGCCCCGGGTGCCGCCGCCGCGACCGCGGGCCGGCCGTTCAACCCGCCGCGGACCACGGGCATCCCGGCGGTCGGTTCCGGCACGTCGCTGTTCGTCGGCAAGGTGCCGCTGAACACCCTGAAGACCGGCGGCACCTCGTACCTGCTCAAGGACGCCACCCACGGCAACACCGAGACGCGTGACGCGGGCGGCCGTGAGCTGGAGCAGTTCACCCAGGGCAAGGCGTTCACCAGCACGTCCAACACCTGGGGCAACGGCGCCACGAACAACCGGCAGACCGCCGCCGTGGACGCCCAGTACGGCATCGTCAGCACCCTCGACTTCTACAAGAAGGTCCTGGGCCGCAACGGCATCAAGAACGACGGCTCCGGCGCCCACGCGATGGTGCACTTCGGCTCCAACGTGGGCAACGCCTTCTGGTACTCCGAGTGCGGCTGCATGCTCTACGGAGACGGCGACGGCGCCACCTTCACCAAGCCGCTGGTCGTCCTCGACGTCACGGGCCACGAGCTCAGCCACGGCGTGGTCGACGCCACGGCCAACCTGCAGCCGACCCGGGTCGACGACCAGGGCAACCAGTTCGGTGAGCCGGGCTCGCTCAACGAGTCGCTGGCCGACATCTTCGGCAGCAACGTCGAGTTCCAGACCAACAACCCCAACAACCCGCCCAACTACCTGCTGGGCGAGAAGCTGGGGCTGGCGCAGACCTTCCTGCGCCGCCTGGACAAGCCGTCGCTGGACGAGCTGGAGGGCACGGTCGACTACTGGTCGGCGGCCTCCTACGACGCCGAGGTGCACGGCGGTTCGGGCGTCTCCTCGCACGCGTACTACCTGCTCGCCGAGGGCAGCGGCAAGAAGACGATCGGCAACGTCGACTACGACTCCCCGACCTACGACGGCGCTCCCGTGACCGGTATCGGCCGCGACAAGGCGACGCAGATCTTCTACCGCGCCCTGACGCGTTACATGGTCTCCACGACCGACTTCCACGACGCCCGCACGGCGACGCTGAAGGCGGCGGCCGACCTGTACGGCACGACCAGTGCCGAGTACAAGACGGTCGACAGGGCCTGGGCGGCGGTCAACGTGACCGCGGCGAACACGCCGAAGCGCTGACACCCGGCGCGGCACACCAGGAGGCGCCCCCGCGGGATTCGCGGGGGCGCCTTCGCGTGGTACGGCCGTATGGAGGGCGGCGGTCCGCCTCAGCTCCCGGCGGCGGCCTCCCGCGCCGACAGCGGCGTGGCGATGTCTTCCAGCGACTTGCCCTCGGCGTCGACCGCGAAGAACGCCGCCACCCCGCCCGCGATGGTCATCAGGGCGGCGCCGACGCAGAAGGCCACGACCGCGTCGTCCACGATGCCGCTCGACGTCAGACCGGAGAAGACCAGCGGCCCGGAGATACCGCCGGCCGCCGTGCCGATCGCGTAGAAGAAGGCGATCGCCATCGCCCTCGTCTCCATCGGGAAGATCTCACTTACCGTCAGATAGGCCGAACTGGCGCCCGCCGAGGCGAAGAAGAGCACCACGCACCAGCAGGCGGTCATGGTGGTCGCGCTCAGCCACCCCTGGCTGAAGAACCAGGCGGTGACGAAGAGCAGACCGCCGGAGAGCAGATAGGTACCGGCGATCATCACCCGGCGACCGACGGTGTCGAAGAACCGGCCGAGCAGCAGCGGTCCGAGGAAGTTCCCGAAGGCGACGACGGCGAAGAAGTAGCCGGTGTGGCCGCTGGAGACGTCGAAGAACTTCACCAGGATCGAACTGAAGCCGAAGGTGATGGCGTTGTAGAGGAAGGCCTGCCCGATGAAGAGGGCGAAGCCGAGCACCGCGCGCTTGGGGTAGGAGCGGAAGAGGGTCCTGGCGATCTCCAGGAATCCCACGCTCTCGCGCTGCTCGATGGTGATGGCGCTGCCCGGGGCGGGCAGCGGCTCGCCCGTGTCCTCCTCGACCTGCCGTTCCACGTCCTTGACGAGCCCTTCCGCGCCCTCCTCCTGGCCGTGGATGAACATCCAGCGCGGGCTCTCCGGCACATGCCGGCGCACCAGCAGGATGACCAGGCCGAGCACCACGCCGAGGGCGAAGGTGAGCCGCCAGCCGAGGTCCTTGGGGAAGATGTCCGTGTTCAGGGCCAGTACGGACAGGAGCGCGCCGCCCATCGCGCCGAGCCAGTAGCTGCCGTTGATGATGAGGTCCACCCGGCCGCGGTACTTGCTGGGGATGAGTTCGTCGATCGCGGAGTTGATGGCCGCGTACTCGCCGCCGATGCCGAAGCCGGTGAAAAAGCGGAAGAGGAAGAACCACCAGGCGGAGAAGGACAGCGCGGTCATGGCGGTGGCCGCCAGATAGACCGCGAGGGTGATGAGGAAGAGTTTCTTGCGGCCGTACCGGTCGGTGAGCCAGCCGAAGAAGAGGGCGCCGAAGCAGGCTCCGGACACATAGAGCGCGGCGCCGAGACCGGTGACCTGGGCGTCGGTGATGGCCAGGCCACTGCCGTCCTCGGAGAGGCGACTGGCGATGTTGCCGACGACGGTGACCTCAAGGCCGTCGAGGATCCACACGGTGCCGAGACCGATGACGATCATCCAGTGCCAGGCGGACCAGGGCAGCCGGTCCAGTCGCGCGGGGACTTCGGTGGTGATGGTCCGGCCCCGCGACTTACTGCCCACCGTCGCACCGTCCATGCGTGCCTCCTGCCTGCCGAGGGCCCATGAGCGCCCGGGATACCGGACGTGTCCGCCACGGGTACCCGAAGATCATCGCCATTAACCGCCCGGCTCCGCGCGTACCCGTGCCCGCCGCCGCGACCCGCCCGGTCCCCCGCTTCCGCGGCTTCCTCAGCCGCCCCTCAGCGGCCGGGCATAGGTGACGTACTCGCGGTGGGCGGTGAAGCCCAGCCGTTCGTAGAGGCCCAGGGCGCCGGAGGGGTTGGCGGTGTCGACCGTGAGGGAGGCGCTGTCGTAGCCATGGGTGAGGGCCGCGTCGAGGGTGGCGGCCATCAGTGCGGGGGCGGCGCCACGACCGCGGTGCGAACGGCGGGTGGCGAGGTAGCCGATGTGGCAGTCGCGGGTGCCGTCGGCGGCGGTGTCGGCCTCGTACTCCTCGGCGATCAGATACGCGGCCACCTCGTCGCCGTCCAGGAGCAGCCGCGACAGGGCCGGGCGGAAGGAGCGCGCGCCCACGACATGGGTTTGCCAGTCGGTCCGGTCCATCGCGGTGAAGTCCCAGTGGTCGCGGAAGGCGTCGTTGTGGGCGAGCCGGGCGGCCTCGTCCCGGGCGGGCTCGAACGGTACGAGCCGCAGCCCCTCCGGGACACCGCCGGTCACCGGGCGGCCCGTGTTGAGCGGATGCGTCATCTCGAACCACCAGCGGCAGGCGGTGAACCCCCCGCTCGCCGCCAGCGCCTCCAGGTTGGCGTCGCCGGACTTCCCGCTGATCAGAAGCTCGCCGGGCAGGTGCGTGAAGCCCTCCGCGTACAGGGCGCGGGCCCGTGAGTCCATCCAGGTGACCAGATGGCGGCCGATCCCCTGACGCCGCCAGTCGGGGTGGACCGCCGCGTCACCACGGAAGCGGGCCGCGTCCACGGCCCCGTCCGGGGCGTGCACCAGGGCGTAGGCGACCAGCCGCGCGCCGTCCCAGAGCGTGAGCGTGTTCCGCTCCGGGTCCAGCTTGGGGTTGTCCAGCTCCTCGGCGAGGTCGGCGGCGTCGACGTGGTGGCCGGTCCTGTCGACGCGCTCGGTGTCGACGCGCAGACGCAGCCAGGCGGGCACGTCGGCCCGGTCCATCGGCCGCGTCAGGAATCCACCGGGTGCGATGTGCGACGTGGTGTTCACCGCTCCATCGTCGGCCGGGCGCGCGGGCACCGCCCGCTGGCCCGTCCGGGTGGAGTACGCCGGGACTCGACGCCCCCTCACCTCTGGAGACGACCGTGCCTGTCAGCGTGGGACCCCGTGCTCATGACACCCCCCGCATCCTCCTCGCGTGCTCCCCGCCGCGCCCTGCTGCGGGCCGCCGTGGCCGGCGGGCTCGCCGCGCTGGCGGCGCCGGCGGCCCACGCGGCCGGGCCGTCCCCCTCCCTCGCGTCCGCGACCCGCCAGCCCCGGGCGCCGGGGACGCAGATCCTCGCCTGCGACCAGGCGTCCCAGTCGGTGATCCTGCTCGACGCGACCAGCGCCTACTGGCGCTCCGGGAGTCCCGACCGGACGGCGCGGGCCGCCGATCTGCAGCCGCTGTGGTCCTGGTCGCCGCTGGCCGACCCCGGGCTCGCGGATCTCGATCCGGGCACCGGCTGGCAGAACGTCAGCGAGGCCAAGGCCCGTGCCACCACCTCCGGCCCCCTGCTGCTGACCTGCGCCTCCGGCGGGTTCGTGGCGGCGGTGCACCGCGAGGGCGGGGCGGTGTACTGGGCGGCGTCACTGCCCGCCTCGTCCAACCCGCACAGCGTCGAGCTGCTGCCGGACGGCAATGTCGCGGTGGCCGCGAGCACCGGCGGCTTCGTCCGCGTCTACACTGCCTCCCGGGGCGCACGCTCCGGGACGCACGCCTCGTTCGCGCTGCCCGGGGCGCACGGACTGCTGTGGGACACGGGCAGCGGACTGCTGTGGGCGCTGGGCGACCGGCTGCTGGTGGGCCTCGCCGTGGAGGGCGGCGCCGCGAGCCCCCGGCTGACGGCGGCGCGGACCCTCACGCTGCCCGAGACCGGCGGCCACGACCTGGCGCGGGCGCTCGGCACGGACAGCGCTATGTGGCTGTCGACGAGCACCCATGTGCGCCGGTTCGCCCTTCGCACCGGCGCGTTCGTGACGTACACGGACCAGGCCGCCGTCGACCGGCCCTCGGTCAAGAGCATCAGCCAGAACCCGGCCACCGGGCGGCTCCTGACCGTGAGCCCCGAGCCGGGCGCCCCCTGCGCCTGGTGCACCTCGCGCATCCGCTTCCACGGGCCGGGCGGCGAGGAGGAGCTCAAGGGGTCGAGCCTGTACAAGGCGCGGTGGTGGACGGCCGACGCGCCCTGACACCCGGCCGCGGGGGGGAGAGAGAGCGGCCGGGCGCCGGACCGGCGTTCAGGACGCGGTCACTGCCGTACGGTCCAGTGGTCGTCGGAGCCCGCCTGGAGGAACTTCAGGGGTGGGCAGAGGAAGTCGCGCCCGGCCGGGTCGGCCTCGGTCCAGGGGGAGTCGGCCGGACGCGCGGGCTTCCAGACACCGGCCTTGCGCAGCTGGATCGCGCTGCTGTCGAAGACGGTGTTCCTGGCCTCGGTGCAGTAGTAGCCCACGCCGGTGGCCGGGTTGACGCTCGCGTAGATCTCGAAGATGTCCCAGCCGTGGTCCAGGTCGCTCTGGTCGGTGCCGGACTGGCGGTACAGCAGCTCCCACTGCGCGGTGCGGTGGTTGTACAGGTACGAGGACCAGCGGTTGCCGGAGCCGGTGTCCTTGACGAGCTGGATGCTGAAGGCCGGGCGGCCGTCGACGGTGGCGGTGTACTTCGCGCGGAAGTCGGCGTCCAGGGGCAGGATCTTGGCGGGTCCGCCGTCGCGCGAGCACCAGTCCCACGCCCACAGCTCGTTGCCGCTGTTCCAGTACGCGGTGACCACTTCGATGCAGGAGTTCTGCGCCTTGGTGGTGGGCGCGTAGGTGAAGTTGTCGGCGTCGCTCACCCGGTAGGCCGGGTCGAGGCTGTGGGTGGCGGTGATGCCGTCGTGGGTGCCGGGCTGCGGGAAGATCCCCCACCAGTTGTGGGTGAGGGATGCCCGGCGGCCGGCGCGGCCGTCCTTGAGTGCCGCCACCGCGCGGTCGCGGCCCGCGTCGTGGCCGGGGGTGCGGGCCGTGGTGACGACGCCGTGGTGCGGGGCGTCGGGCGAGGGCGCGGTGCCGGGGCGTTCGGCGGGGCGGGCGGCGGCGGTTCCCGCGCTCTGCACGGCGCCGAGCGCCGCGGCGGCGGCGAGCAGGGCGCCGGCGAGGACGGCTCTCGTGGATCTGACGGACCTGGCCCGGGTGCGCGTGTGTCTGTTCACGTGGCTCCTCCAGACCGGACTCGGAGTCCGGACGTCATGGGGTACGACGGTGGGGGGTGGGAGCACGGTCCGGCGGCGGCGCGGGGTGGTGCGCCGCGGCGGAACCGGGTGAGCGACTAGTAATGTTCATGTCATTGACAGGACTGTCAATAGCCGCTGGAGCCACACACGTTCGTCCGGGACACTTTCGAGCCGTGCCCGCTCCGGCGCGCCGGGGCGGGCGGCGGGCTCAGTACATCGTTCCCGTTCCCCCCGTCGGCCCTACTGGGGACCGTGGTCCAGACACGGACACTCCCGGCCGCACCAGCGGCAGGCCGGGGCCGGTGAGGGGGTCGGGGCCAGCAGCAGGTCCAGGACCGCGTCCACGTCGTAGCCGTCCAGCTCGCTTCCTTCCGGAACGAGCTGGTACGTACGGGAAAGGAACTCCGCGACGTCCTCCAGACCGGCGAGCAGATCGGCGCTGCCTTCGTCCGAATCCAGCCTGATCCGTAACCCCCCGTCGCCGCAGCACCAGACGCGCACGTCCCCCATCCCGACCGGGCGGCGGGACGTCAGCCCCTCGGCCACCAGGTCCCGGCCCATCGTCCAGGTGGTGTGAGTGCCGTTGCCGCACACGAAGTCCACGGACACCGCGAGCGGGTCGTCGGAGTCATAGGTCATCACGGCTTCCACCGGCGTCATGGCATCACCCCCCTCGTGCAACAGCTCCACATACAGCGGTACGCAGATCTCTTCCATGTCTCCCCCCTCGGGACGGGCACCAGCGTCGTCTCTATGTCCTCTATGACGAAATGGACAGTGGTGTTAGTGACGGATTCCACCCCTCACATACGCACCGCGCGCCAGAACGGACTCAACTGCCCACAACCGCCCCCGAAAACGCGAAGGCGCGCCCCCGGTCAGGGGGCGCGCCGGACACCCGGATCCCTCAGAACGACTCAGGACGACTCAGCACGCCCCCTCGTCCTGCCACACGCCCCACTCACCGGTGGTCCCGGGCTCCTCGTTCTGGGTCCACCGGCCCATCGTCCAGGTGGTGTGAGTGCCGTTGCCGCACACGAAGTCCACGGACACCGCGAGCGGGTCGTCGGAGTCATAGGTCATCACGGCTTCCACCGGCGTCATGGCATCACCCCCCTCGTGCAACAGCTCCACATACAGCGGTACGCAGATCTCTTCCATGTCTCCCCCCTCGGGACGGGCACCAGCGTCGTCTCTATGTCCTCTATGACGAAATGGACAGTGGTGTTAGTGACGGATTCCACC
>NZ_JBJHPC010000671.1:0-3636 GCF_045257485.1 Streptomyces sp. YS-3
GGCCCGCGACGAGCACGGCGCGGGGGCGGCCCTCGGGCCGCAGCTCCGCGATGCCCGCCTCCGCGGCGTACCGGGCGGCGGTGCGGACGCGGGCGCCGCACATGCTCGATGAGTCGCTGCTCGACGCACCGGAAGCCCTGGCCCGCGCGGACCGCCGCGGTCTGCTGCGCGGAGCGGCCGACGCCGGCGCCCGCGTCCGCACCGCCGCCCGGTACGCCGCGGAGGCGGGCATCGCGGAGCTGCGGCCCGAGGGCCGCCCCCGCGCCGTGCTCGTCGCGGGCCCCGGCACCGCCGCCGCCGGCGTGGGCGACCTGGTCGCGGCGCTGGCCGGTGCCTCCGCCCCCGTCGCCCGGCTCGTCCCGTCCGGGGTGGCCGCCGCCGCGGGCGCGCTGCGCTGGAACCTCCCGGGCTGGGCGGGCTCGGTCGACCTCCTGCTCATCACCACCACGGACGGCAGCGAGCCCGGCCTCGCGCTCCTCGCCGAACAGGCCTACCGCCGGGGCTGCACGGTCGTGGCCGTGGCCCCCAAGGGCTCCCCGCTCTCCGAGGCCGTCGACGGGGTGCACGGCCTGGTGGTGCCGCTGGCGACGGCCCCGCACGAGCTGTACGAGGACGGGAGCACCCCGGCCGCCTCGCCGAGCGCCCTGTGGGCCCTGCTCACCCCCATCCTGGCCCTGCTCGACCGGCTGGGACTGATCTCCGCGCCCCCGGAGACGCTGGAGAAGGTCGCCGACCGGCTCGACCGCACCGCGGAACGCTGCGGTCCGGCCATCGCCACCTACAGCAACCCGGCGAAGACCCTCGCGGCCGAACTCGCCGACTCCTTCCCCCTGGTCTGGACGGAGGGCGAGGGCGCCGCCCCGGTGGGCCGCCGCTTCGCGACCGTACTGGCCGAGCTCGCGGGCCGCCCCGCGCTCGCCGGTGAACTGCCGGAGGCGCTGGCTTCGCACTCCATCCTGCTCGCGGGCTCGCTGGGCGAGGGCGCCGACCCGGACGACTTCTTCCGCGACCGCGTGGAGGAGCCCGCGACGCTGCACGCCCGCGTCGTCCTGCTGCGCGACCGCCCGGCCGGCGGCCTCTCCGCCGCCCCGGCGGCCCGCGAACTCGCCCTGGGCCACGAGGCGCAGATCAGCGAACTGGAGCCGGAGGAGGGCACGGAGCTGGAGTGCCTCGCGGAACTCCTCGCCCTCGCGGACTTCACGACCGCCTACCTCGCCCTCGCCTCGACACCGCCCCCGGCGTAGGGCAGTGCCGTGCGGTACGACGCCGACACGACCGGTGCCGGACGGCTGCCGGGACACGCGGGCGGCACGCGGCGACCGATTCCGTACACGACCATGCGAAAGTGACCACGCGAACCATGGACCGTCTCGCCAACACCGTGCGCCCCTACGCCTGGGGGTCCACGACGCTGATCCCGGAGCTGCTCGGCACCGCCCCCACCGGCGAACCGCAGGCGGAGATGTGGATGGGCGCGCATCCGGGCGCCCCGTCCCGTGTCGACCGGGGTACGGGCGAGGCTCCGCTCTCCGACATCATCGCGGCGGACCCGACGGCGGAGCTCGGTGACGCGGCCGTCGCCAAGTTCGGCCCCCGTCTTCCCTTCCTTCTCAAAGTGCTGGCGGCAGGCGCCCCCCTTTCGCTTCAGGTGCATCCCGATCTCGCCCAGGCGCAGCGGGGTTACGCGGACGAGGAGAGCGCGGGCGTTCCGCTCGGCGCCCCGCACCGCAACTACAAGGACGCCAACCACAAGCCCGAACTGATCTGTGCCTTGACAACGTTCGAAGGGCTGTGCGGGTTCCGGGCTCCGGAGGAATCCGCGGACCTTCTCGCCGCGCTCGACGTGGACTCCCTCAAGCCGTACGTGGACCTCCTGCGCGCGCACCCCGAGGAGGCGGCGCTGCGCGAGGTCCTCACGGCCGTACTGACCGCCGATCCGCGGGAGATGGCGGAGACGGTGGCCGAGGCCGCGGCGGCCTGCGAGCGCCTCGACGACGACGTCCACCGGGTGTGGGCCACGCTCGCCCACCACTTCCCGGGCGACGCCGGCGTCATCGCGGCCATGCTCCTCAACCACGTCCGGCTCCAGCCCGGCGAGGCCCTGTTCCTCGGCGCCGGCGTCCCGCACGCGTATGTGAGCGGCATGGGCGTGGAGATCATGGCCAACTCGGACAACGTGCTGCGCTGCGGTCTTACCCCCAAGCACGTGGACGTTCCCGAACTCCTCCGGGTCGTCCGCTTCGAGGCCGGCGACCCCGGCGTGCTGCGGCCCGAGGCGTCGGAGACCGGCGAGGAGGTGTACGAGACCCCGATCGACGAGTTCCGGCTGTCCCGTTTCGTACGACCGGAAGGCGCGGCTCCGACGGACCTGACGGCCACGACGGCGCAGATCGTCCTGTGCACCGCGGGTGCCGTAAACCTGGGTGACCTGCGCCTCACCCCCGGTCAGGCCGCCTTCGTGCGGGCAGGTGAAAAGGCCGGACTGTCCGGAGCGGGCACCGCTTTTCGCGCCACTGTCGTGGCCTGATGCAACAATGTGCGGCCGTATGGCGGCACCCGGGCAGCCGCGTCAACGACGAAGGGAACACGTGCACGTATGAGTGCGTCAGGCGGAACCAAGGCGATCGTGGCGGCGCTCGGCGCCAACCTCGCGATCGCGGCAGCCAAGTTCGTGGCGTTCCTCTTCAGCGGCTCGTCGTCGATGCTCGCGGAGAGCGTCCACTCGCTGGCCGACTCCGGCAACCAGGGCCTGCTGCTGCTCGGCGGCAAGAAGGCCCAGCGTGAGGCGACACCGCAGCACCCCTTCGGCTACGGCCGCGAGCGCTACATCTACGCCTTCCTCGTCTCCATCGTTCTGTTCTCGGTGGGTGGCATGTTCGCCGTCTACGAGGGCTACGAGAAGGTCAAGCACCCGCACGACATCGAAGCCTGGTACTGGCCCGTCGGCGTCCTCCTCTTCGCGATCATCGCCGAGGGCTACTCCTTCCGTACGGCCATCAAGGAGTCGAACGAGACGCGCGGTTCGCTCTCCTGGTCGCAGTTCGTGCGCCGGGCGAAGGCCCCCGAGCTCCCGGTGGTCCTCCTTGAGGACTTCGGCGCACTCATCGGACTCGTCCTCGCCCTCGGCGGTGTCGGTCTCGCACTGGCCACCGGCGACGGCGTCTGGGACGGCATCGGCACCCTCTGCATTGGCGTCCTGCTGATCCTGATCGCCCTGATCCTGGCGGTGGAGACGAAGTCCCTGCTGCTCGGCGAGGCGGCCGGCCTCGAGGAGGTGCAGAAGATCCGTATGGCGATCGTCGACGGCGACACCGTCACCTCCGTCATCCACATGCGGACCCTGCACCTGGGCCCGGAGGAGCTCCTGATCGCCGCCAAGATCGCGGTGCGGCACGACGACACGGCGGCCGAGGTCGCCCGCGCCATCAACGAGGCCGAGGTCCGCATCCGTGAGGCGGTGCCGATCGCCCGCGTCATCTACCTGGAACCGGACATCTACAGTGCGGCGGAAGCCGCGGCCGGCCCGGACCCGGCGGCCACGCCCGGAGGCACCGGGCACTGAGCCGAGCGGGCGGCACCGCCGCCGCTGCCGGCGCGGGGCGGGCCGAGACCCCAAGGGGCGAGCGTGATCGGGGG
>NZ_JBJHPC010000672.1:0-3634 GCF_045257485.1 Streptomyces sp. YS-3
GCCCGGGCTGAGCCCCCGGGCACCCTCCGGGGCCTCGCCCCCGGCCCCTGCTCGCGGGGCCTGCGGCCCCTGCACCCCGCTTCTTTCGCCTGCGGACCGTGCTGGCTTGCTCGCGCAGTTCCCCGCGCCCCTAGGTACTCAGGGGCGCGGGGAACTGCGCGAGCAACCCCCACGGGCCCGCAGCCGACGCCCGGGCCCGATAAGGGGCGCGGGGAACTGCGCGACCGGCCCTCCACCGGCCCGCAGACGAACCCCGGCCGAWAAGGGGCGCGGGGAACTGCGCGAGCGACCCTCCACCGGGCCGCAGACGAACCCCCCGTCCAAGAAGAGAGGCCCCCCGGCCCGCAGCCGCCTCCCGGGCCGGGGCGGGCCCCCGGGGCGAGAGGGGTGGCCGGGGTCGCATAGGTACCCCGGTCCACCGGCGCCGCATCAACGCCACCCCGCCGGGTACAGTGCGGAGATCAGCAGACCGTATGGTGAGGCCCCCACGTGTTGACGCAGACCACCACCCGGGTCCTCGAACCCGGTGACCTCGGCGCGGCGCTCGCCGTTCTGGAGAGCGAGCCGGTCGCCAACGCCTTCGTGGCCTCGCGCGTCCAGATCGCCGGCCTCGACCCCTGGCGGCTCGGCGGCGAGATGTGGGGCTGGTACGCCGGCGGCAGGCTCCGCTCGCTCTGCTACTCCGGCGCCAACCTGGTCCCCATCTGCGCCACCCCCGAAGCCGTCCGCGCCTTCGCCGACCGCGCCCGCCGCACCGGCCGCCGCTGCTCCTCCATCGTCGGCCCGGCCGAGCCCACCGCCCTGCTCTGGAAGCTCCTGGAGCCGCACTGGGGCCCCGCCCGCGACGTCCGCTCCCACCAGCCGCTGATGGTCACCGAGCGCATGCCGGACGACATGGACCCCGACCCGTACGTCCGCAGGGTCCGCAAGGACGAGATGGACGTGATCATGCCCGCGTGCGTGGCCATGTTCACCGAGGAGGTCGGCGTCTCCCCGATGGCGGGCGACGGCGGACTGCTCTACCAGGCCCGCGTCGCCGAACTCGTCGGATCGGGACGGTCCTTCGCCCGCGTCGAGGACGGCAAGGTGGTCTTCAAGGCGGAGATCGGCGCCGCCACCCCGCGCGCGTGCCAGATCCAGGGCGTCTGGGTCGCCCCCGAGTACCGGGGCCGGGGCCTGTCCGTCACCGGCATGGCCGCCGTCCTGCGCTACGCCCTCGCCGACGTGGCCCCCGTCGTCAGCCTCTACGTGAACGACTACAACACGGCGGCCCGCGCCTGCTACCGCCGCGTCGGCTTCCGGGAGACCGGTGCTTTCATGAGCGTGCTCTTCTGACAGTCTCTCCGGAGAGTCATCGGACAGTAGGGTGCGAACCATGGCACCTTCCTTTGGAGGCGGTCCCCGGAGCCCCGAGGTGACGGTCGCACCGCTCGACCTCGCCGCCCGTGTGGACGAGGCCCTCGCCGTGCAGGCGGTCGCCTTCGGGCTCAGCCCGGAGGAGGTCGGCGTGCGCCGCCACATCGTGCTGCGCCACCTCGCCGGCCCCGGCGCGCGCGCCCTGGGCGCCACCACCGCCGACGGGACGCTCGTCGGGTTCGTGTACGGGATGCCCAACGACCGGGCGCACTGGTGGTCCACGGTCGTCGAACCGTATCTGCGCCACAACGGCACCGACGCCTGGCTCGACGACTCCTTCGTGATCACCGAGCTCCATGTCCACCCCTCCCACCAGGGCCGGGGCGTCGGCCGCGAGCTCATCACCCGGATCACCGACAGCGCCACCGAGCCCCGGTCGATTCTCTCCGCGATCGACACGGAGAGCCCGGCGCGGGCGCTCTACCGCGCGCTGGGCTACCTCGACCTCGCCGGGCAGGTCCACTTCCCGAGCGCGTCGAGGCCGTACGCCGTCATGGGCGCGCACCTGCCGCTGCGCCGCCCGTAAAACCGATTTCCACGCGCGCGTGGGGCGCGGATAACCTCCTGACACCACCCGTGTACGTACAGGAGAGAGATCCCCATGGCTGCCGCCCACGTCCAGCGCATGTCCCGGCTGATGGTCAAGACACTGCGCGACGACCCGGCGGACGCCGAGACGCTCAGCCACAAGCTGCTGGTCCGCGCCGGTTACGTACGGCGCAACGCGGCCGGTGTCTGGACGTGGCTGCCGCTCGGCAAGAAGGTCCTGGACAACATCTCCCGCGTGGTGCGCGAGGAGATGGACGCCATCGGCGCCCAGGAGGTGCTGCTGCCGGCGCTGCTGCCCAGGGAGGCGTACGAGGCGAGCGGCCGGTGGGACGAGTACGGCGACCTGCTGTTCCGGCTCAAGGACCGCAAGGGCGGCGACTACCTGCTCGGGCCCACGCACGAGGAGATCTTCACCCAGACCGTCAAGGACCAGTGCACGTCCTACAAGGACCTGCCGGTGATGCTCTACCAGATCCAGACCAAGTACCGCGACGAGGCGCGGCCCCGCTCCGGTGTGCTGCGCGGGCGCGAGTTCCAGATGAAGGACTCGTACTCGTTCGACACCACCGACGAGGGCCTGGCCGAGTCGTACGCACTGCACCGCGAGGCGTACCGGAAGATCTTCGCGCGGCTCGGGCTCGACTACCGGATCGTCTCGGCGGTGTCGGGCGCGATGGGCGGCTCGGCGTCGGAGGAGTTCCTGGCTCCGGCCGCCGCCGGTGAGGACACCTTCGTGGACTGCCCGCGGTGCGAGTACGCGGCGAACACGGAGGCCGTGACCTTCGTGGCGACGCCCGTGGACGCGGCCGGGGCCGGTCCGGTGGAGGAGCTGGACACCCCCGACACCCCCACGATCGAGTCCCTGGCGGCCCACCTGGGTGTGCCCGCCTCCGCCACCCTGAAGAACCTGCTGGTCAAGGTGGACGGCGAGATCGTGGCGGTCGGCGTGCCCGGCGACCGTGAGGTGGACCTCGGCAAGCTGGGCGAGCACCTGGCGCCGGCGGTGGTGGAGCTGGTGACGGCGGAGGACTTCGCGGACCGGCCCGATCTCGTACGGGGCTACGTCGGCCCGCAGGGGCTCGACAAGGTCCGCTACATCGCCGACCCCCGGGTGGCGCCGGGGACGGCATGGGTGACGGGGGCCAACAAGGCCGACACACATGCGCGGAACGTCGTGTGCGGGCGGGACTTCGAGGTCGACGACTACCTCGACGTGGTCGTCGTCGAGGAGGGCGACCCGTGCCCCGCGTGCGGCGCGGGGCTGCGGCTGGACCGGGCGATCGAGATCGGGCACATCTTCCAGCTGGGGCGGAAGTACGCCGACACCTTCCAGCTCGACGTGCTCGGCCAGCAGGGCAAGCCGGTGCGCGTGACCATGGGGTCGTACGGGATCGGCGTCTCGCGGGCCGTGGCCGCGCTGGCCGAGCAGACCGCCGACGAGCACGGACTGTGCTGGCCGGCGGAGGTCGCGCCGGCGGACGTCCATGTCGTGGCGGCGGGCAAGGCGCTCCAGACGGAGGTGGCGCTGGACGCGGCGGAGCGGCTGGCGGCGGCGGGGCTGCGGGTCCTGGTCGACGACCGGGCCGGGGTGTCGCCCGGGGTGAAGTTCACCGACGCGGAGCTGCTGGGTGTGCCGAAGATCCTGGTCGCGGGGCGGCGGGCCGGGGAG
>NZ_JBJHPC010000673.1:0-3620 GCF_045257485.1 Streptomyces sp. YS-3
CGACCCCGAAGGACCGCACTCTTTGACGACCCCCTTCCCCTCCGTCCCCAACGACCTCACAGCCGCTCCCACCGGATTCGGCATCCTTCAGGAGAACCCGCACCACCAGGCCATCACGGACAGCCGACGCCGCAGCAGGCAACTGGACGTGCAGATGCACGCCGTGGCCGGCGTTGAGCCGACCGGCTGCCGGGCGGACACGCGTGAGCAGTTCACCGACGTCTTCCTCCTGCGGGCTCCAGCCGGCGACGAGCTGTAGGAGGTCTGCAAGTGCCCCGCAACACATCCGTGCCAAAGGCGCTGACCCAGATGGACCTCCGGATCGAGGCGGCTGTCGGCCACAGCATCGACCGGCTGTGGCAGCACCGCGACCGGGGCCTCCTCGACGAACCACACACGCGCCTCGTCGACGCACACCGCGCCCTCGTCCAGGCCGAGCTGAGCGTGACCGTCTACCGGTCCCAGCTCAACAGCCTCTCCTCCGGTGAGTACCCGGTGGACAGCGCATGGTTCGAGCGCATCGGCCGAACGGTTGACCTGCTGGCAGAGGCGGCCCGTACCCGGGATGAGCGGCAGGCGCATGTTGTTGCCGCGCTTGAGCCCGTCGAAGCCGCCGCCCGTGACAAGGCGCCCCGCAAGGTGCCTGACCTGCCCGCGCCCGACGTTGCCGCACTGCTGGCCATCACCCAGGGCGCCAAACTCCACCGGAACCTCCTGACACAGCAGATGTACGTCGTCACCGCATCCGGCACCCGCATTCCCTACAGCCAGATGCAGCGCCTTGAAGAACACGGCCTGGTGGACCGCGACACCTCCCATCACGTCACGGCAGGCCAGCCCGTCACGCTGACCGACACCGGCCGCGCGGCCCTGACCGCCCCGCGTTCGGCTACGGCACCAGGTACCGCTCCGGTGCCCAGGCGGCCCGGCACCTGGCCCGCGGCTGCTCCCGCCCGCCGGTGAACACGCACATCCCGCAGGTCCCTCTCCCCGAAAGCCCTATGCCCTCATCCCCTGACTTCCGCCTCGACGGCTACGAAGCCGTCAACGACCGTGTCGCCGAGCGGTTCTGGCAGCACATTGAGATCGAAGAAGGCGACCTCTCCGTGCTTGCCGAGCACCACACCGACGACCAGCGTCACAGCTACTACGTCTTGCACAACGGGGCGGTGACCTGGGGCATCCCCGGCGAGCCGCAGCTGGTGGCCCTTCACCTCCAGCGCGATGTTGAGGCCGACACCTTCCGCTTCCAGCACGAGCGACTGCCTTTGGTGGCCATGGCGCAGAGCTGGCTGATTGCACGCGGCTGCCCGAAAGAGGCCATCGCCCCACGAATAGGTATCACCCCGGCGGACGAAGCCACCAAGGCACTGGAGGACCGCCTCACCTCGGACGGCGATCACTTCGCCCTCGTCACCAGCTACACCGACGACGACCGGGATCCGGT
The DNA here is from genome assembly GCF_045257485.1 of Streptomyces sp. YS-3. NCBI lineage: Bacteria > Bacillati > Actinomycetota > Actinomycetes > Kitasatosporales > Streptomycetaceae > Streptomyces > Streptomyces sp. YS-3. Next base: position 1,448 of record NZ_JBJHPC010000673.1, read on the forward strand.
GCAGATCACGGTGCTCCTGGCCGCCACCGACGAGAAGGTTTCCCTCCGCTTCCGGGTCCTGCTGGAAGAGACCGACTTGAGTAGCGGGAGGCGCACCCTGCGCGAAGGCGGCTTTTCGACGTACGAGGAGGCCACCGCGTGGTGGCAGGCCCACTGGTCCGGCGACGGCGTCCCCCTGCCCACCGCCCAGACAGCGGTCCGGTCCAGCGCACCGTCCGCGATGCCCGGTCTTCCCGCGGCCCCCGCACCGCACACGGGCCCAACTCGCTGACGCTAAGGCCCAATTGCTTCGGGCACCGCTTTCCTTCGGGAGGGCTCCGAGAGGCGCCTGCGGGCGGCGAAGCGCGAAACATAGCAGCACATCCCCGGTTAGCAAAACCGGGGATTCTCCGGACTCTTGAACCACTGCCCGCACGGCGCCAGCCGCGGGCGTGCTTCCGCGTCCCTTCTTTCTTTCCTGGAGGTCAATTCCTCATGCGCTCATCCCGCATAGCCGTCTCTGCTGCCGTTCTCGGCGCACTGACCCTGCCGCTCCTCGGTGCCACGTCCGCGAGCGCCACACCCGCCCAGGCGCCGGCTTTCGCACCGACCAGCCGCGCGTGTGACCGGCCCGGACCGTGGGCCGTGCACACGCAGGCGGTCACGATCCGCTCCCAGGCGAGCGCGAAGTCCACGGCCGTCGGCGTGCTCTACCGCAGCCACACGTTCACGGTCCACAAGACCAGCGGCAACTGGCACTACATCACCGACAAGAGCACGGGCGTAAAGGGCTGGGTCTCGGGCTCGTATGTCTACCGCGACGCCTATATGTGTCTCGACTAGTCGTCCGGACCAGCGAGTTCATCGAACTGCCAGCACCACTCTTCCGCCCTTGTCGCTGAACGCGAATGCAGCGCCGTTGATTTGCCCCACATATTTCCAAGGAAAGGATCAGTGCCGTGCCCGACGACGCCGACGATGTGATGGGCGTCATCACCCAGCAGATCGAGGCCCGCTTCCAGATGCCGCTGGCCGCACTGCGACGGGCGGTGGCCGCCGCCCCCCGCGCCAACGACGACGCCACGGTCGTCGTGAAGTGGTACGGAATGCTCGCCGAGGCCCAGGAAGCACTGAGCAAAGCCGAGGACGCCCTCGTCGCGGCCCTCGACACCGCCCCGGGTGACGTGCTGGACGATCCGGTCATGGCGCTGGCCCACCAGGTCAACGCCGCCGTGGCGGTACGTGACGGGCGAGCCATGGTGGTGCGCCACTACACCGACCCGAACTCCCCGGGCCGCCGAGGACCGGGAGCGTGGCGGGGGGCCGAAACTGCCCCCCGGCGTAGCCCGGCCCTGACGACGGCCCCGGCGCCGAGCGTGCCTGCGCCGGCTGTCCCGGTGCGAGGAGCGTTGCGGTGAGCGTCGTACACAAAATCACCAGCCAGGACGAGGTCCTGGTCCGCGCCTTCGGTGCCTCGTTGAGCGAGTTGTACACACAGGCCGCCGGACCCGAGGCATCTGCCGCCCTCACGCGCGCCGTGGAGCTGCGCTCCTGGCTGGCGGTGGCCGAGGAACAGGTCGCCCGGGTCCGCGACCGCATCCACGACGCCACGGCCGCCGACCGCGACGTGGGCGAACTGTCCGCCGAAGCCCTTCGCTTCGACGCGCAGTGGCTCGAGGCGGCCCTGTCCGCCCGCGACGGATATACAACCGCCCTGACCGGTCTGCTGAACTCCATGCCGCCACCTGGAGCCCGCCCCGTACGACCGGTGCAGCTCGCCCAGCCCAGGCTCATCACCACGCTTCCGCCCGCCCCGGCACCTGCGCGTGCCGGGGCGGTGCGGGCCCGCCGCCCCTGAAAGCCCCGCCGATTGCCCCACAACCTCTCCCAGACCATCGCCGACCGCATCGAGGACCTGTACGGCCAGCCGTCCGCCGCCCTCGAAGCTCAGGCCGACACCCATCCACGCGGCAGCATGCTCGCCGCCCTGACGAACAGCTACAGCGATGTGCAGCTCGCCGAGCGGAACGTCGCCTTTCAGCTCCAGCGCCTGCGTGAATTCGCCCAACCAGAGCGCGAGATAGGCAAGTTCGAAGCGGGCCACCTGCTCGACTGCGCGCGCCGGATCGCAGAATCCGTCGCCACCCGGGACGCCCACGCCAAGACAGTCAGCGCCGTCCTCGCCGGCCTGCAC
>NZ_JBJHPC010000674.1:0-3620 GCF_045257485.1 Streptomyces sp. YS-3
GGCCGGGGGTCACGGGGGTGCCCCCGGCCCCCGCACATGACCCTCCACCCGATCGAAAACGGTCATCGCACGATCCGAACACGCCATTGCCCATCACTGCTCCGCAACGGCCATCCGCCGTCGCCGGATCGCGGGCATCATCGGCCCACCGACCGTCGTTGGGCCCGGAGGTGCGCGTGATACGGAAATTCCTCGCCAGGCCGAGGCGCCCCGCGAGCGGCGGCCCGAGCCCGGCCGGGGCGACGCTATGGGAGGAGGCCGCCGAGTTCGTCCGGCTGCACCACGCGGAGGAGCCCGCGCCCGGCGGGCCGGAGCGCCGACTCGCCCAGATACGTGACGAGATACGGGCCACCGCGACCTACCGGCACACCGCCGAGGAGCTGGAGTTCGGCGCCCGGGTGGCCTGGCGCAACAGCAACCGCTGCATAGGCCGCCTCTACTGGCGTTCGCTGCGGGTGCGCGACCTGCGCCACCTCACCGACGCCGAGCCCATCGCCGAGGCCTGCGCCGAACATCTGCGCCAGGCCACCAACGGCGGTCGCATCCGGCCCCTGATCACGGTGTTCGCCCCCGAGGCGCCCGGCCGTCCGGCGCCGCGCATCTGGAACGAGCAGCTCATCCGGTACGCGGGCTACCGCGCCGCCGACGGCCGCGTCCTGGGCGACCCGCGCAACACCGGGCTCACGGAGCTGGCGCTGCGGCTCGGCTGGCCGGGCGGCCCGCGCACCGCCTTCGACGTACTGCCGCTGGTCGTCGAGGGCGTCGACGACAAGCCCCGCACCTTCGAACTGCCCGCCGACGCGGTCCTCGAAGTGCCCCTCGACCACCCCGAGGACGACTGGGGCCGTGCGTGGGGGCTGCGCTGGCACGCCGTACCGGCGATCTCGGGGATGTGTCTGGAGATCGGCGGCATCCACTATCCGGCGGCGCCGTTCAACGGCTGGTACATGGGGACGGAGATCGGCGCCCGCAACCTCGCCGACACCGACCGCTACGACCTGCTGCCGCGGGTGGCCGAACGGCTCGGTCTGGACACCGCCGACGACCGCTCACTGTGGAAGGACCGCGCCCTGGTCGAGCTCAACCGGGCCGTGCTGCACTCCTTCGACCGGGCCGGGGTGACCATGGCCGACCACCACACCGAGTCCCGGCGCTTCGTACGCCATCTGGAGCGCGAGGAGCACAAGGGGCGGCCGGTGCCCGCCGACTGGTCCTGGATCGTCCCCCCGATGTCCGGCGCGACCACCGAGGTCTTCCACCGCACCTACGACACGGCGGAGCTGCGGCCGGGTTTCGCGCATCATCCCGAGGCGGCTGCCCGGGCCCGCGGCGAATCGATTCGGCGCATGTCGTGACGGGCGTTCCGGCCATCCGCGAGGGGCGTGCGTAGGGGGCGGCGGGGCCGCGGGCGTACCACTGCCTCCCCCGGGAAACTGAGATGCTCTGGTACTTCCGTCTGCCGGTGCCGTCCGGCCGTCGGCCCGAACCCCTTGATGTGGGCGACCGCGCCGGGCCCCTCAGGGGGCGGGTCCGCTCCGGGCGCCGTGCGCGGGCGCCGGACGTGCGGTCCGTAGGCCGGACGGCATGACGAGAAGACCATTGCCAGACTGGCGTACTTGCACATGATGCGCAAGAGTGACGCACCGCAATGGTCTGATGAACGGTCAAGTCAGCCTGGAAGCACGGGAATCGCGAAGATCCGCAGAGCCGCAGCCGCTACAGGGCCGCCGAGTCGTCCGCGACCGCGAGCCGTTGCAGTAGCTCACGCAGCACATCGCGCTCCGCCGTCGACAGGGGCTGCAGGAACGATTCGTGGACCTTGACCATCAGATCCCCGGCATCCCGCAAGCACACGGTGCCGCGGTCGGTCAGATAGAGCGCGAAGGTCCTGCGGTCGGCGCCGCGCCGGCGCTCCAGGAGGTCCTTGCGCTCCAGGTCGTCGACGAGCCCGACGATCGTGGTGCGGTCGATACGCAGGGTCTGCCCGACCATCCGCTGGTTGATCCCGGGCTCGGAGTCCACCACGTTCAGCACGCCGAACTGACGCAGCGTGATGTCCAGATGACCCAGAGCCTGCTCGGCCTGCTCGGTGAAACGCTGACCGGCCTTGCGGAGAAGGAAGCCGTGCCAGCCCTGCAACCCAGGGAACAACGGCTGTGTCCCACTGTTCGGTTCCCTCTTCGCCACCACTTTTTCGGTTCACCCTCCAGTGGTGACGGTCCATCATGAGGGCCGCGCAACGGGCCCCTTGACTCCCCAGTCACCGGTCGGCCATGCTCCCGATCTGACAGAGCACCTGATTGTCACTGTAGCAGACAATCTATCTTGCTCAATTCGCGCGCCCTGAGCCGCGATCTTCATGACCTACGGGGGAACCATGGTCAGCGTCATCGAGTATGTGGATCCGGTCGAGCTCTGCCCCGGCTACCTGGCGTACGACGCCACGGACTGCCGCCTCGCGGCGGGCGGGTGCCGTATGCAGGCGGGGCTCACCGCCGAAACCCTCCAGACCCTCGCGGGGCGCATGACGCTCAAGCAGCGCGTGCTCGGGGTCAACGTCGGCGGTGCCAAGTGCGGTATCGCCTACGACCCGCACGGCCCGCACCGCGCGGAGGTGCTGCGCCGCTTCGTCGCCTTCCTGGCCGACGAGCTGACCACACGCTTCAGTATGGGGTGCGACATGGGCACCCGGTTCGAGGAGCTCGACCGGATGGCCGGCGCGCTCGGCATCGGCTCCGCCAAGATCGCCGTCCGGCGGGCGCAACGGATCACCGACAGCGAGTTCCGCGCCCGGATGGGCCTGCTCGACACCCGGGTCGGCCTGCTCACCCTCGGCCAGCGCCGGGCGGGCCAGGCCCTCGCCCACTCCGCGCTCGCCGCGACCGCCCACACCGGCCGCCGCGACAGCCGGGTCAGCGTCGCCCTGCAGGGCTTCGGCAACCTCGGGCGGGCCGCCGCGCTCGCCCTGCTGGAGGCGGGCGTACGCATCACGGTCGTCGCCGACGAGTACGGCTGCGCGGTCGACCCGCGCGGCCTGGACATCGCGCGGATGCTCACGCTCGACCAGCGCCGTCCGGTCCAGAGCCTGCTGGCCGAGCCGATGCGGCTGCCCCGCGAGGCCCTGTTCGAGCTGCCCGCCGACGTCCTGGTCCTCGCGGGCGGCGAGGACGCGGTCACGGCCGAGCGCGCGGCGGTGCTGCCGGTGCCGATCGTCGCCGTGGGCGCCAACTGCGGGCTGAGCGCCACCGCCGAGCGGCTGCTCCTGGACCGCGGGGTCGTGGTCGTCCCCGACTTCATCGGCGGGATCGGCGGCTCGGCGTCGATGGAGGCGCTCTTCGGACCCGCCGTCACACCGACGGCGCCCGAGGTGCTCGACACCATCGGGGCGATGATGCGCGAGCTCGTCGGGGACATCCTCTGCGGAGCGCGCGACCGGCGGGTGAGTCCCCGCCAGGTGGCGGCCGGAATCGCCGCGTCGGCGATCGTCTCGCCCGGCGAGAAGCCGTATGGCGCAAGTCCGTACCGCCCGGTCCGCTCCGCGCCCCGGGGCAGCCGGGGGCGTTCCGTCCGTACCCCGCAGAAGTCCGAGAGGCGACCGTCATGACCACCGCACCCTCGCC
>NZ_JBJHPC010000675.1:0-3603 GCF_045257485.1 Streptomyces sp. YS-3
GGCGTACGGGCGTACGGCCGGGGGTGGGCGACTGCGGGACGACGGGGGCGCCGGTGCGCCGGGACGGGGAGTCCGAGGCGATCGGCGAGGGGGTCGCGGCGGCCGACACGGACGACACCGGCTCGGGGTGTGCGGTGCCGAGGCCCGGCAGCACCCCGGTCCCGGCGGCCATGGCCACCCCGCCCAGGGCGCATCCGGCGATCGCCGCGGCCAGCCCGAAGCGGACCGGACGCAGCCGCCGCCGGGGCGCACGGGTGCCGCGCGGCTCGCGGGCGACCTGGACGACGGTTTCGGCCGGGGCGCCGACGGGGGCGTACGCCTCGGCGCGGGCGTGGCGGAACGCGGCCAGCGCGGCGGCCTCGCCCGGCAGCTCCCGGGCGGCGGCCGGGGCGTCCATGGCCTGGCGTACGTCCGGGCCGGCCAGCGCGCGCAGTACCGCGGAGAGCCGTTCGGCCTGCTCGCGGGCGCGGTCGTCGGCGGGAACGACGCTCTCGCCGCGCAGCAGCCGCTCCGCGGCGTCCTCGTCCAGCCATTCGTGGCGCTCGTCGGCCATCACATGTCCTTCTGCGTCGGCGCGCCCGATTGCGTCACACCGCACGACCGATTCCGTTGCGGCGGCACCCCGCCGAGATCCGCCGGGCCGCCCTCCCCGCCCAGCAGCTCGGCCAGCCGCTTGAGGCCGCGGTGCGCGGCCGTGCGGACCGCGCCGGGCCGCTTGCCCAGGGTCTCGGCCGCGCTCTTGGCGTCGAGCCCGACCACCACCCGCAGCACCACGGCCTCGGCCTGGTCCTGCGGGAGCTGCGCGATGAGCGCCATCGTACGTCCGGTGGCGAGCGCTTCCATCGCCTCGCCCGCGGTGTCGGAGTCGGCGGGGCGGCCGGTCAGCTCGGTCTCGTCGCCGCCGACGGCGGGGCGCCGGCCGCGCATCCGGATGTGGTCCAGGGCCCGGTTGCGGGCGATGGTGGCGGCCCAGCCGCGGAATCGGTCCGCGTCGCCGCTGAAGCGCTCGATGTCCCGCGCTATCTGCAGCCACGCCTCGGACGTCACGTCCTCCGCGTCGAACTCGCCGACGAGCGTGCGGGTGTAGCCGAGCAGCCGTGGATGCACCGCGCGGTACACAGCACGGAACGCGCTCTCGTCGCCGCCCTGTGCCGCGAGTATCGCGGCGGTCAGCTCCGCGTCTTCCCCCTGCACTCCCCGCACCTTGCCCTGATGTCGCAGCTGGTCTGGCTGCCGCGCCGACCGGCGCGAAGGAGCACGCTACGGCCTCGGCGGCGGTTAAGTCCATTACTTGTACAACTCGCAACAATTCACTGACAGAGCGCGGTGTGACAGAAAACGCAGTCACGGCGCTGAGAGGAGTACGGGGTCGCCACACGGCCCCGACGGAAGACGGCCGGGGCCTCTCCTGTGGGGGGTGGCGGCCCCGGCCGTCCTTCCGCGCGGGGCCGCCCGCGCGGGTGCGGTTCCCGTCACGACCGGTCCGCCCCCGGCTCCATCCCCTGGGCGAGACGCCGCAGCCCCCGGTGCGCCGAGGTGCGTACGGACCCGGGGCGCTTGCCCAGGATCCGGCCGGCCGCCACCCCGTCGAGGCCGGCCACCACCCGCAGCAGCACCGCCTCCGCCTGTTCGCGCGGCAGGGTGGCGATCAGCTGGAGCGCCCGGTGGGTGGAGAGGTACTCCAGCGCGGTTTCGGCGGTGTCCTGGCCGCCGGGCAGTTCCAGCGCCTCCTGGTCGAGCCCGACCGTCCTCGGTCTGCGCTTCTGGCGGCGCAGATGGTCCAGGGCGCGGTGGCGCGCGATGGTCGCGGCCCAGCCCCGGAAGCCCCCCGGAACCGCCCGAGGTCACGGGCGATCTCCAGCCAGGCCTCGGAGGCCACGTCCTCGGCCTCGGTGCCCACCAGCGACCGGGTCTGGGCGAGCAGCCCGGGATGGACCAGCCGGTAGACGACGGCGAAGGCCCGCTCGTCGCCCTCCTGGGCATCCGCGACGGCCGCCCCGAGCTCCGCGTCGTCGCTCCGTATCCGGCCACGGTGCCGGCCCCCGCCCCCCATGGTCTGTTCTGCGCGCGGGCGGCCGGAAGTGTCACTGCCGGCCCCGCGCGGGGCTCACCCCAGCTTGTCGGCGAGCTCCTTGAAGTCCTCCCACTCCAGGCCCGGGGTGCGCGGGTCCCACAGCTTCTGGGCGAGGGCGCGCAGCGGCATCCGGATGCCCCGGGCCACCTGGTCCTGGGTCTGGGCGTTCGCGTAGTCGCACCAGACGGCGAGCCGGGCGCCGAGCACCTGGCCGGAGTAACGGTCGGGGACGGGCTTGGTGCCGCGCAGCACCAGCGGCGTCCACTCCTGGTAGATGCGCCGGCCGGTGGGGTACTTGAAGGCGTTGGGCTCGCCCAGGACGTAGTACAGGTACTCGTCGTTGAGGTTGACCGTCCTGCGGCCCTCGGCGAGGTACTCCTCGGGCGCGCGGGCGCCGAGCTCCCGGCCGGTCCAGTACTCGACCTCGCGGGCCGGGTCGGGGGCGACGGACGTGCCCTTGAAGTAGCCGTCGTTCCAGGCCTTGAACTTCTTGCCGTACGGGCGCAGCGCCGCCGCCCGGTCGTTGAGCCACCCGGTCGCCAGGTCCGCTATGCCGGCCTCGGGGCCGTACTTGGCGCGGGCGGCCTCGGCGAGGGCCGGGTAGGAGGCCGCCGGGTCCTTGGCCGTCAGCGCCAGGTACTCGTCGCCGCCGAGGTGCCAGTACGCGCCGGGGAACAGGTCGGCGTACTCGCGCAGCAGGTCGTCGACGATCCGCGCCGCGTCCGGGTTGGCTATGTCGACCGCGCCCTGGACCGTGCGCCCGCTCGCGCCGCGCAGCGCGAGCGCCGGGTGCGCCTTGATGACCGCGCCCAGGTGGCCGGGCGAGTCGATCTCCGGGATCACCTCGATGTGCAGCCGCCGGGCGAGCGCGACGATCCGCTCGACCTCGCGCTTGCTGAGGTGGTCGCGCGAGACGACCTCGGGGTGCGAGGAGGACTCGATGCGGAAGCCCTGGTCGTCGGAGAAGTGCAGACCGAGCTGGTTGAGCTTGAGGTCGGCCATCTCCCGCAGCCGGCTCTCGATCCAGCCCGCCGTGAAGGGCTTGCGGGCGATGTCGAGGTTGAGGCCGCGCTGCGGCCGGTCGGGCCAGTCCTCGACGACGCCCTCGGGCATCACCCCGCCGTCGCTCAGCGCCTGCTTGAGGGTGCGGGTGCCGTAGAAGACCCCGGCCTCGTCGGGGCCGGTGATGCGCACGGTCCGGTCGCGGACGGTCAGCGCGTACGACTCGGGGGTGGCCTTGGCCCTGGGGGCGAGCGCCAGCTCGATGTCCCCGGCCCGGGGCGCGGCCCCCTGCGCGTACGGCCTGTCGAGCTCCTCCGCGAGCAGCTGCGCCTCGTCCGCCAGCGTCTCGCTGCCGGTGGGCACCACGACCCGGGTGGCGGCGACGGGCCGGAAGCCGGGGCCCCGGGCCGGGGACATCGAGCTGGCGCTCGCCCCCAGGGCCAAGGCCACCCCCGAGTCGTACGCGCTGACCGTCCGCGACCGGACCGTGCGCATCACCGGCCCCGACGAGGCCGGGGTCTTCTACG
>NZ_JBJHPC010000676.1:0-3596 GCF_045257485.1 Streptomyces sp. YS-3
GGGGGAGGGGAGCGGGGCATGACGGACCTGACGGACCCGGCGGACCCGGCGGGTCGCAAGGCGGAGCTCGCCGCGAACCTGGCGCGGGTGGAGGAACGTATCTCCGCAGCCTGTTCGGCGGCCGGGCGCAAGCGGGAGGACGTGACCCTCATCGTGGTCACCAAGACCTACCCCGCCGACGACGTCCGGCTCCTCCATGAGCTGGGGGTGCGTCAGGTCGCCGAGAACCGGGACCAGGACGCGGCGCCCAAGGCGGCCGAGTGCGCGGACCTGACCGGTCTGCGCTGGCACTTCGTGGGCCAGCTCCAGACGAACAAGGTCCGTTCCGTGGTGACTTACTCGGATCTGGTGCAGTCCGTCGACCGGGACCGGCTGGTCACCGCCCTGTCCGCCGCCGCCGTGAAGGCGGAGCGGGAAGTGGGGTGCCTCATCCAGGTCGCGCTGGACGCGGAGTCGGGTGCGCGGGGCGACCGGGGTGGCGTCGCCCCGGACGGGATCGAGCAGTTGGCCCGGCTCGTGGCGGACGCTCCCGGTCTGCGGCTGGACGGTCTGATGACCGTGGCGCCGCTGACCGGCGCGTACGCGGGCCGCGAACGTGCCGCGTTCGAGCGGCTGATGGATTTGTCGACTGACCTGCGCCGCGCTCATCCGGCTGCGAACATGGTGTCAGCAGGGATGAGTGGGGATCTGGAAGAGGCTGTCGCGGCCGGAGCGACACATGTACGCGTCGGTACGGCGGTACTCGGAGTCCGACCCCGGCTCGGGTAACGTCGCGAAGCAAGTCGGACCACAGCAGAAAATATGGTCATTCCCACTCTTCGGTGGGCAGACCTAGTGGATCGTGGGCACTTGGTGACACTGCGACAATTGGCGACAAGGGCGATCCACCACAGAGCGGAGGAATCGGAGCATGGCCGGCGCGATGCGCAAGATGGCGGTCTACCTCGGTCTCGTGGAGGACGATGGGTACGACGGCCCGGGGTTCGACCCCGATGACGAGTTCGAACCCGAGCCGGAGCCCGAGCGGGACCGTCGGCGGCATCAGCCCCCGCATCAGGTCGAACGGGACGAACCGGTACGAGTCGTACAGCCGCCCGCCCCCCGCGAACCGGTCTCCCACGCAGCCGTGATGCCCGCGGAATCGGGGCGTCCGGCGCGAATCGCCCCCGTGGCATCCATCACACCTGAACGCCCGAGCCTGGAGAAGAACGCACCGGTGATCATGCCCAAGGTCGTGTCCGAGCGGGAGCCGTACCGCATCACCACGCTGCACCCGCGGACGTACAACGAGGCCCGTACCATCGGGGAACACTTCCGCGAGGGCACGCCTGTGATCATGAACCTCACCGAGATGGACGACACCGATGCGAAGCGACTTGTCGACTTTGCCGCCGGTCTTGTGTTTGGTTTGCACGGCAGCATTGAACGGGTGACGCAGAAGGTGTTCCTGTTGTCGCCTGCTAACGTCGATGTCACGGCGGAGGACAAGGCCCGTATCGCAGAGGGCGGTTTCTTCAACCAGAGCTGAGACACGACACCGGGAACGATCCGGCCACGAGGCCGGGGGCACAGAGAGCAAGGGGAGAGGGAAGCGCGGGATGGGCGTCGCACTGGATGTGGTCTACATCGCGCTGATGTGCTTCCTCATCGTGCTGATCTTCCGGCTCGTCATGGACTACGTCTTGCAGTTCGCACGTTCATGGGAACCCGGCAAGGCGATGGTGGTCGTTCTTGAGGCCACCTACACTGTCACCGATCCACCGCTCAAGCTTCTGCGGCGGTTCATTCCGCCGCTGCGTCTCGGGGGCGTGGCACTCGACCTGTCCTTCTTCGTTCTGATGATCATCGTGTACATCCTGATCTCCATCGTCACCAGCGTGGGGAGATAGATGTGAGCGACACGGTCCTGCCGACTGCCGACGACTACGTAGAGGTGAAGAAGAGATGCCGCTGACCCCTGAGGACGTGCGGAACAAGCAGTTCACGACCGTCCGGCTCCGAGAAGGCTACGACGAGGACGAGGTCGATGCCTTCCTGGACGAGGTCGAAGCCGAACTGACCCGCCTGCTTCGCGAGAACGAGGACCTGCGCGCCAAGCTGGCCGCCGCGACGCGTGCCGCCGCGCAGAACCAGCAGCAGCAGGGTATGCGCAAGCCGGAGCCGCAGGACCAGCGCGGTCCCGGCGCACCCGTGCCCGCCGCCATATCCGGACCTCCGCAGGTTCAGCAGCAGCAGCAGATGGGCCCGCCGCAGCTTCCGAGCGGCGCCCCGCAGCTGCCTGCCGGTCCGGGCGGACACGGCCCGCAGGGCCAGCACGGCCAGGGTCAGCACGGCCAGGGTCAGCACGGCCAGGGCCCCATGGGCCAGGGCCCGATGGGTCAGAACCAGCTCGGCCAGGGCCCCATGGGCCAGGGTCCGATGGGCCAGAACCAGATGGGTCAGAACCAGCTGGGCCAGGGTCCGATGGGGCAGGGCCCCATGGGTCAGGGTCCGATGGGTCAGAACCAGCTCGGCCAGGGCCCCATGGGCCAGCCGATGGGCGGCCCCATGGGCGGCCACGGTCCGCAGATGTCGCAGCCCGGCCAGGGCCCCGGCGGCGACAGCGCCGCGCGTGTCCTGTCGCTGGCCCAGCAGACCGCCGACCAGGCGATCGCCGAGGCCCGTTCCGAGGCCAACAAGATCGTCGGCGAGGCCCGGTCCCGCGCCGAGGGCCTGGAGCGGGACGCCCGCGCCAAGGCGGACGCGCTGGAGCGGGACGCGCAGGAGAAGCACCGCGTCGCGATGGGCTCGCTGGAGTCCGCCCGCGCGACCCTTGAGCGCAAGGTCGAGGATCTGCGTGGCTTCGAGCGCGAGTACCGTACGCGGCTGAAGTCCTACCTGGAGTCGCAGCTGCGCCAGCTGGAGACGCAGGCGGACGACTCGCTCGCCCCGCCGCGCACCCCGGCGACCGCGTCGCTGCCGCCGGCTCCGCAGATGAGCGGGTCGATGGCGTCGGCCGGCGCGGGCTCGATGGGCCACACGATGGGCGGCCAGCCGTCCATGGGTGGCGCGCCCTCGTACGGCGGCCAGCAGCAGATGTCGCCCGCGATGACGCAGCCGATGGCGCCGGTGCGGCCCCAGGGGCCGTCGCCGATGCAGCAGGCTCCCTCTCCGATGCGGGGCTTCCTGATCGACGAGGACGACAACTGACGGGCGGGTCGCGTGTGACACACGCGTAGCCTTCGGCAGGCTGAGGGCCGGGCCCCCGGATTTTTCCGGGGGCCCGGCCCTTTTCGCGCCCTACGGGACGCCCGATCCAGCTCTGGGGGCTGGGCTGCGCCCCGGGGCCCTTCTTCGTCTGCGGACCGTGGGTGGCTGGTCGCGCAGTTCCCCGCGCCCCTGAAAGCCCGGGCCGGGCCTTCCCGGCGACGGGGGACCCCCTAGGGGCGCGGGGAACTGCGCGAGCGACCCCCACTCAGCCGCACCCGACAGCTCACCTCACCTCACCCTGCCCCCACCCCACCCCACCCGCCGGAGGCTTTCGGGAAGGGGTGGGGCGGGGGAAAGGCAAAGCGGCCCGCCCCCCGGCAGGGGAGACGGGCCGCTGGGGGCTCGGG
>NZ_JBJHPC010000677.1:0-3589 GCF_045257485.1 Streptomyces sp. YS-3
CGGGCGGGCTGCCCTGGGGGTCACTTGCCCCGGAGCGACTCGACCAGCTTGTCGATGCGCCGCTGCCGCGTCTCGGGGCTCTTGGCGCTCTCGATCTCCCCGACCTGCTTGCGCTTGAGGCTGAAGGCCATCCGCTCGTACGCCCCGCGCAGCGCCGGGTCCGCGTCGAGCACGGCCGCGAGGTCGTCCGGTGCCTCGACCACGCGCGGCTCCTCGTCGAGCCGGAGCTCCACCTCGATCTCCTCACCGAGGTCGACACCGCTCGCCTCGCGGTTGGCCGCGCTGATACCGATGAGGATCTGACCGCGCATGGCGGCGACCCTGGTACGCCAGGAGTGGCCATTGATCCCGACCACCACGGGGGGCCGCTTGCCCTGCCCGAGCTCGTCGATGACGTCCTGGGGCACCTCGACGCCCAGCGCGTTGCCGGACGGGATGACCGTGGCCTTGAACTTCATGCTCGCACTCCTCGTCCGTACCGTTTGCCGTGACAACGGGCCACGATATACCGGGAGTTGGCCCGCATCCGGCTGTTGCCGCGGCTGTTCCCGTGACCGTCGCGTCGCCCCGGGCGGGCCGGCCGCGGGTTCGCGGCACGCCTTCCGTACAGGATGAGGCGGTGGCGTACGGGAGGGGGCGCCGGAGCGGTCCGTACGGGTGAGCGGCGGTTACGGTCGGGTGCGCCCACCCCCCGCCGCCTTGTCAGACAAGTGGAGGGCGGGCCATGCTTGCGCCATGGCAGTCAGCGGACAGCAGCGCAGGCCGGTCGTCGCCCTGTACGAGCGGATCGCCGACGCGATCCACGACGGCACCTATCCGCCGGGCTCCACCCTGCCCTCGGAGCCGAGGCTCGCGGGCGAGCTGGGGGTGAGCCGTCCGGCGCTGCGCGAGGCCCTGCTGCTGCTCCAGGAGGACGGCCTGCTCTCGGTGCGCCGGGGCGTGGGGCGGACCGTGAACGACCGGCCGCCCCGGCGCGGCTTCGAGCAGCTCCAGCCGCTGGAGGAGCTGCTCGGCGCGGGCGGGCCCGTGCGGGTGCGCGCCCTGCTGCGCAGCGTCGAGGAGCCGACCGACTTCACCACCCAGCACCTCCTCCCCGGCGCCGGCGCGGAGCTGCGGTTCTGGGAGACCGTGCTGGTCGGAGAGGGTCTGTCGGTGGCGTTGTGCCATGAGTGGGCCGCGCCCCGGGATGTGCTCGAACGGCTGCACCCCGCCTTCGCCGCCGCCCTGGCCGGCGAGCCGGTCCGGTCCATGCTCGCGGTGCTGGTGGACGCCTCCCGGGGCGTACCGCTGAGCGCGCACAGCGGGGTGACGGCGACCCTGCTCGGCCGTCGCCGGGGCGAGCAGCTGGAGCGCCCGGCGGAGACCCCCGCCGTCCTGGTCACGCAGGTCGTACGGGTGGCGGGCACCCCCGTCCTCGCCGCCAAGCACATGCTGCCCAGCGGGGCCCCGGCCCTCCCCGTGCTCCACAGCGGCTAGGCGGCGCGGACCGAGGCTGTACACTCCCCGGTCATGCACTTGTCTGACAACCTCGCCGCCCAGCCCGTCGCCGACTGGATACGCCGCGCGCCCAAGGCCGTCCTCCACGATCACCTCGACGGTGGTCTGCGTCCCGCCACCATCGTCGAGCTGGCCCGCGCCTGCGGCTACGAGGGCCTGCCGACCGAGGACCCGGCGGCGCTCGCGGTCTGGTTCCGCGACGCGGCGGACTCCGGCTCGCTGGAGCGCTACCTGGAGACCTTCGCCCACACCTGCGCGGTGATGCAGACCCGCGAGGCGCTGGAGCGGATCGCGGCGGAGTGCGCCGAGGACCTGGCGGCGGACGGGGTCGTCTACGCGGAGGTGCGGTACGCGCCCGAGCAGCACCTGGAGCGCGGGCTCACCCTGGACGAGGTCGTCGACGCGGTGAACGCGGGCCTGCGCGAGGGCGAGCGCCGCACCGGCGGCCGGATCACCGTGCGCGCCCTGCTCACCGGGATGCGCCACACCGACCGCTCCCTGGAGATCGCCGAGCTGACCGTGGCGCACCGCGACCGCGGGGTGGCCGGGTTCGACATCGCGGGCGGCGAGATCGGCAACCCGCCGGCCCGCCACCTCCCCGCCTTCCAGCATCTGAAGCGGTCGAACTGCCACTTCACCATCCACGCGGGCGAGGCCGTCGGCGCCGAGTCGATCCACGAGGCCGTGCAGATCTGCGGCGCCGAGCGCATCGGTCACGGTGTGCGGATCACCGATGACATCACGGTCCATGAGGACGGCACCGCGGACCTCGGCCACCTCGCCTCCTATCTGCGCGACAACCGCATCGCGCTGGAGGTGTGCCCCACCTCGAACCTCCAGACGGGCGCGGCCAAGGACTACGCCTCGCACCCGATCGACCTGCTGCGCCGCCTCGGCTTCCGGGTCACCCTCAACACCGACAACCGGCTGGTCTCCGGCACCACCATGAGCGAGGAGTTCCAGCACATGGTGGACGCCTTCGGCTACGGGCCCGAGGTGTTCGAGCAGTTCACCGTCGCCGCCGTGGAGGCCGCGTTCCTGCCGCTGCCGGAGCGCCGCCGCATCATCGACGAGCTGGTCCGCCCGGGATACGCGGCGCTGTAGCAGGCCCGCGCGTCCCCGGGGCCCGCCTTCCTCGGCGGCGGGCCCTCCCGGCGTACGGCCTACACCAACGCGGGCACCTCCAACGTGAGCGTGCCCGCGTCGGCGTCCAGCACCGCGGGCACCCCGAGCGGCATGGTGAGCGAGGGGGCGCAGTGGCCGAAGCCGAAGTGCTCCACCACCGGCACCCCGAGCGGGGCGAGCCGGTCGGCCAGCACGGCCCGCACCCTCTCGTACGGTCCGCACGCCTCCCAGGAGCCGAGCACCACCCCGGCCACCCCGTCCAGCCATCCCGACCGCAGCAGCTGGGTCAGGACGCGGTCGATCCGGTAGTCCTCCTCGCCCACGTCCTCCAGGAGCAGCAGTCCCCCGCGCACCGAGGCCATGGCGTCCGGGGTGCCGAGGCCGGCGGCGAGCAGCGCGAGGCAGCCGCCCACGGTGACTCCCCGGGCCCGGCCCGCCACCATGGGGCGGGCGCTCTCCAGGCCGAGCGTGCGGGCCGCCTCGGGTGCGAAGAGCGTGGTGCGCAGGGAGCGCTGGGTCGGGTCGTCCTTGAGGAACGTCTCGGCCGACACCATCGGCCCGTGCAGGGTGGAGATGCCGAGGCGGGCCGCGAACGCGTCGTGCAGCGCGGTCACATCGCTGTAGCCGACGAACACCTTGGGCCCGGCGGCCCGCAGCGCGCTCCACTCGACCAGGTCCACCATGCGCTGCGCCCCGTACCCGCCGCGCGCGCAGAGCACCGCGTCGACCGACGGGTCGCACCACGCCTCCTGGAGGTCGCGCGCCCTGTCCTCGTCGCCGCCCGCGAGGTAGCGGAACCGCGGGTGGCGGTCGCGGGCATGGGGCATCACGACCGGGTCGAGGTCCCAGCCGCGCAGGATGTCGAGCCCGGCGTCGAGCCGCTCGTCCACCACCGGTCCGCTGGGGGACACCACCGCCACCCGGGCGCCCGGCCGCAGCCGCGGCGGGCGGGTGAGCGGGGTGGGGG
>NZ_JBJHPC010000678.1:0-3582 GCF_045257485.1 Streptomyces sp. YS-3
GAACGGAGGGGAGGGCCGGGGACGGCCCGCCCTAGGCGCCGATGAGCTTGGCGAACTTCTGCTCGTACCTGGTCTCCTCCTCGCTGCTGAGCGAGCGGAAGGAGTGCGCCTTGGCGGCCATGGCCCTGTCGGGGA
The DNA here is from genome assembly GCF_045257485.1 of Streptomyces sp. YS-3. NCBI lineage: Bacteria > Bacillati > Actinomycetota > Actinomycetes > Kitasatosporales > Streptomycetaceae > Streptomyces > Streptomyces sp. YS-3. The sequence continues at coordinate 136 of NZ_JBJHPC010000678.1, forward strand.
GGATCAGCGTGTTCTGGGCCAGCTCCGGGTCGATCCTGGTGAGCTCGTCGCGTACGCCGTCGACCGGGCAGACGTAGTTGATGTACGCGGCGAGCCTGGCCGCGACCGCCGGCTCGTAGTAGTAGTCGATCAGCCGCTCGGCGTTGGCCCGGTGCCGGGCCTTGGCGGGGACCAGCAGATTGTCGCTGGAGAGCATGTAGCCGGCCGCCGGGATCGCGTACTTGATGTCCGGGTTGTCGGTCCGCAGCTGGGTGACGTCGCCGCCCCAGGCCACACACGCGGCGAGGTCGCCCTTGTCGAGGTCGCCGGTGTAGTCGTTGCCGGTGAAGCGGCGGATCTGCTTCTTGTCGACGCCCTTCTGGAGCCGCCCGATCGCCGCGTCGTAGTCGGCGTCGGTGAAGTTCGCGGGGTCCTTGCCCATGTCGAGCAGGGTCATCCCGACGGTGTCGCGCATCTCGGTGAGGAAGCCCACCCGGCCCTTGAGGGTGGGGTCGTCGAGCAGCTGGGTGACCGAGTCGACGGTCCGCCCGCCGGTCGCCTTGGAGTTGTACGCGATGACCGTCGGGATGCCGGTCCACGGGTACGAGTAGGCCCGGCCCGGGTCCCAGTCGGGGGTGCGGAAGGGCGCGGAGAGGTTGGCGAAGGCGTGCGGCAGCTTCGAGGCGTCGAGCTTCTGCGCCCAGCCGAACCGGATGAGCCGCCCGGCCAGCCAGTCGGTGACGACGATGAGGTCGCGGCCGATGTCCTGCCCGGCCGCGAGCTGCGGTTTGATCTTCCCGAAGAACTCGACGTTGTCGTTGATGTCCTCGGTGTACTTGACCTGGATGCCGGTCCGCTTGGTGAAGCCGTCCAGGGTCGGCCGGTGCTTCTTGTCGTCGCTGACGTCCATGTACTCGGTCCAGTTGGAGAAGTTGATCACCTTCTCCGTGGCCGAGTGGTCGTCCGAGGCCGCGGCCTGGCCGCTGTCCTTCCTGGCGGCCGGGATGCCGCAGCCCGCGAGCCCGGCGAGGCCGCCGACGGCGAGCGCGCCGACGCCCGTGGCCCGCATCAGCGAGCGACGGGTCAGGGCGCCCCGGCCGCTGGTCAGACTGCGCTGTACAGCGGCCAGTTGGGCCCCGGACAGGCGGTCCGGCTCGTAACTCTCCATGCGCTGTGTGCCCTTTCGGGTGGAGGTGGTGGCCGCTGGTCGGACGGCCGCCACGCGGCGGCGCCGCTGATCGGATGCTTTATCGGTCCCCGAAGATCGTGCGGTGCCAGTCCTTCGCGGCGACCGCGGTGTTGTCGTACATCACATGCTTGACCTGCGTGTACTCCTCGAACGAGTAGGCCGACATGTCCTTTCCGTAGCCGCTTGCCTTATAGCCGCCGTGCGGCATCTCGCTGATGATCGGAATGTGGTCGTTGACCCAGACGCAGCCGGCCTTGATCTCCCGGGTGGCGCGGTTCGCCCGGTAGACGTCCCGGCTCCAGGCGGAGGCGGCGAGGCCGTACGGGGTGTCGTTGGCGAGCCGGATGCCCTCGTCGTCGGAGTCGAAGGGCAGCACGGCCAGCACCGGCCCGAAGATCTCGGCCTGGACGACCTCGCTGCCCTGCGGCGCGTCCGCGACGAGCGTCGGCAGGTAGAAGGCGCCGTCGCCCTGCGGGGCCCGGCCGCCGGTGACGATCCGGGCGTAGGAGCGGGCGCGCTCGACGAAGCCGGCGACCCGGTCGCGGTGGACGTGGCTGATCAGCGGCCCGAGGTCGGTGGCCGGGTCGAACGGGTCGCCGACGCGGACGCTCGCCATGAGGTCGGCGACACCCGCGACGAACGCGTCGTGGAGCGGACGCTGTACGTACGCGCGCGTGGCGGCGGTGCAGTCCTGCCCGGAGTTGATGAGGGAGGCGGCGACCGCGCCGTGCACGGCGGCCTCCAGGTCGGCGTCGTCGAAGACGACGAAGGGCGCCTTGCCGCCGAGTTCCAGATGGGTGCGCTTGACGGTGGCGGTGGCGATCTCGGCGACGCGCCTGCCGACGGCGGTGGACCCGGTGAAGGAGGTCATGACGACGTCCGGGTGTCCGACGAGGTGCTCCCCGGCGTCCCGCCCGGCGCCGGAGACGACATTGACGACGCCGTCCGGAATCCCGGCGGCGGTGGCGGCCTGGGCGAAGAGCAGCGAGGTCAGGGGGGTGATCTCGGCGGGCTTGAGGACGATGGTGTTGCCGGCGGCGATCGCCGGGAGGATCTTCCAGGCGGCCATCTGGAGCGGATAGTTCCAGGGGGCGATGGAGCCGACGACACCGAGGGCCTCACGGCGTACGTAGGAGGTGTGGTCGCCCGAGTACTCCCCGGCGGACTGGCCCTGGAGGTGGCGGGCGGCCCCGGCGAAGAAGGCGGTGTTGTCGATCGTGCCCGGGACGTCGAACTCCCGGCTGAGCTTGATCGGCTTGCCGCACTGCAGGGACTCGGCCTGCGCGAACTCCTCCGCGCGGTCGGCAAGGACGGCGGCGAAGCGGTGCAGGGCGTCGGAGCGTTCGGCGGGGGTGGCGCCGGACCAGGCCGGGAACGCGTCCTTGGCCGCCGCGACGGCGGCGTCCACGTCGCCGGTCCCGGCCAGCTCGTACGTGAGGACGACCTGTCCCGTGGCCGGGTCGACGACGTCCTGCTTGCGCCCGGAGGTGCCGGGGACGGGACGCCCGCCGATGTACTGGGCGCCGCCTTCGAAACGGTCCTGCGCCGGGAAGCGACTGCTGTTGCTGTTGCCCATCTCGCTCACGGTCTCCGTAGCTCCAGCTCGATTTGAGTGCCGATCCTGACAGAGCGGCATCTCGCCAACAAGTGATTCCGTTGTTGCCTTTTGGTTACGCGACGGAATCTGTCGACCATGTGTCGGGTCAGGCCGTAAATACCCGTACGGAGTGTCAGTGGCGGATGCCAGACTCGCGTGTATGGAGAAGATCGACAATTTGATCGCGCAGGTCAAGGATGGTGAACGGGTCAAGTTCCTGCACTTCTGGGGCCACACGCCGCGCCGCGACGGGACGCTCGGAGCGAGCTGTCTCAGCCAGTGGTGGCCGTCGCCGTTCACGGTGGACGGGGTGGTCTACGCGACGGCGGAGCACTGGATGATGGCCACCAAGGCCCGCCTGTTCGCCGACCCGGAGGCGGAACGGGCGGCGCTCACGGCCCGGACCCCGGCCGAGGCGAAGAACGCGGGCCGGCTGGTGCGGGGCTTCGATGAGGAGGTGTGGCGCCGGGAGCGGTACGGGATCGTGGTGGAGGGCTCGCTCCACAAGTTCGGCCAGTCCCCGGAGCTCCGGTCCTACCTGCTCTCCACGGGCGAACGCGTCCTGGTCGAGGCGAGCCCCCTGGACCGCATCTGGGGAATCGGCCTCCCGGCGGACGCCCCCGAGGCGTCGGATCCGGGGCGGTGGCGGGGGGAGAACTTGCTGGGGTTTGCGTTGATGGAG
>NZ_JBJHPC010000679.1:0-3579 GCF_045257485.1 Streptomyces sp. YS-3
CCCCAGCGCGTCCCCCACCGCCGCGCTCGGCGCGCGCCGCCACTCCGCGCGCAGCCGCTCCACCGCCGACTCCGGGGCGCCGTGGTCGGCCTCGAAGCGGCCCAGGACGAGCGCGTCCCGCACCCCGTGCCCGTCGTCGGCGGCGGCCCGCGCCCGCAGCCGCGCGTACTGGGCGCGGGCGTCGGCGCCGAGCCCCAGCGACTCGTACAACTCGCCCAGTTCCAGCAGGTAGTCGGGGCGCGGCAGCCGGGCGACCGCCGCCGCGTAGTCGCGGCGCGCCGCCGCCGTACGGCCGAGCGCCAGCTCGGCGCGGGCCCGGCCCGCCAGCGCCGCGTGCGCGCCCGGATCCGTGCGCAGCGCCGCCGAGTGCTGGGCGAGCGCCTCCGCGGGCTCGCCCCGGTCCCACGCCAGGTCCCCCAACTGCCGCAGGCAGTCCGCCTTCTGGGCCGGCGCGGTGGCGTGCGCCGCCGCCTCGGTCAGCGACGCCGCCGCGTCCTCGCGCCAGCCCCGCTCCCGGTACACCGCGCCCGCCGCGGCCAGCGCCCTGGAGCCGCCGCGCAGATCGAGCAGCTTCTCCACCGCCCCGCCCGCGCCCTTGAGGTCACCCAGGCCCGTGTACGCCTCCACCAGCACCGGATACACCGTCCAGCGCTTCGGGTCGCTCCCGCGCACCTCCTCGGCGATGGTCCGCGCCGCCGCGTAGTCGTGCCGCGCGTTGGCCAGCGCCGCCAGACCGATCCGGGCGTCCGCGTTGCCCCGGGCGGCCGGCCGGACCGCCAGCGAGCGGCGCAGGGCCCACTCCGCGCGCGGATAGTACGAGGAGTCCGCCGACCGCAGCCCGCGCCCCAGATAGGCGGCGCCGAGCACCGCCCAGGAGGCGTCGTCCGAGGGGTGCGCGCGCACCCACGCCCGCCGGTCGGCGATCAGCGCGGTCAGATCGGCGGCCGAGGCGGGCACCCCGGCCCCGACGGCCGTCAGCGCCCGTGCGACCGGCCCCGGCGCCGGCGGCGGCACATCGCGGACGGCGGCGATCCGGGTCTGCGGCAGGACCACGAGGACCCCGGCGGTCAGCAGCGCGGCCACCGCCGCGCCGATCATCGTGCGGCGCGCGGTACGGGCGGGCGGCGGCCCGGCCGGCKCCRGCGGCGYCGGCCGGGCGGGCGGCGGCAGCGTCAGGGTCCGTCGGCGCGGCGGCCATTCGTCTTCGGTCTCCATGGCGTTCACTGTGCGTCGATACGAAGAGCACATACCGCCCGCGCCCGCCGGGCCGCGCGGACTTCACACCGATGGCCCCGGGTGCCAGGCTGGGATCATGAACGATGGAGCCGAGCCCGTCGCCGCGCCCGCCCCCCGACCGGGCGGCATCCTCCTCGACCGGCTGCGCGCGGGACTGCCCGCCGACGCGCTGATCACCGACCCGGACGTCACCGCCTCCTACACCCACGACATGGCGAGCTTCTGCGCCGCCGGGGCGCCCGCCGTGGTGGTGCTGCCGCGCACGGTCGAGCAGGTCCAGCACGTCATGCGCACCGCAACCGAGCTGCGCGTCCCGGTCGTGCCGCAGGGCGCCCGCACCGGCCTGTCCGGCGGCGCCAACGCGACCGAGGGCTGCGTCGTGCTGTCCCTGGTCCGGATGGACCGCATCCTGGAGATCAGCCCGGTCGACCGGGTCGCGGTCGTCGAGCCGGGCGTCGTCAACGCCGCACTCTCCCGGAAGGTCATGGAACACGGGCTCTACTACCCGCCGGACCCGTCCAGTTGGGAGCAGTGCACCATCGGCGGGAACATCGGCACCGCCTCCGGCGGCCTGTGCTGTGTGAAGTACGGGGTGACCGCCGAGTACGTCCTGGGCCTCGACGTGGTCCTCGCCGACGGCCGACTGCTGGAGACCGGCCGGCGCACCGCCAAGGGCGTCGCCGGATACGATCTGACCCGGCTCTTCGTCGGCTCCGAGGGCAGCCTCGGCATCGTGGTGAAGGCCGTACTGGCGCTCAGGCCGGCGCCGCCGCCGCAGCTGGTGCTCGCCGCCGAGTTCCCCTCCGCGACCGCCGCGTGTGAAGCGGTCTGCGCGATCATGGAGCGCGGCCACACCCCGTCGCTGCTCGAACTCATGGACAACACGACCGTACGGGCCGTCAACCGGCTGGCGAACATGGGGCTCCCGGAGACCACCGAGGCGCTGCTGCTCGCCGCCTTCGACACCCCCGACCCGGCCGCCGACCTGGCCGCCGTGGGGGAGCTGTGCAGGGCGGCCGGGGCCGTCGAGGTGGTGCCGGCCGAGTCCGCCGCAGAGTCCGAACTGCTGCTCCAGGCACGGCGGTTGTCGCTCACCGCGCTGGAGACCATCAAGCCCGCCACGATGATCGACGACGTGTGCGTACCGCGCTCCCGGCTCGCCGAGATGCTGGCGGGGACCTCCGCGATCGCCGCCAAGTACGACCTCACCATCGGCGTCTGCGCACACGCCGGGGACGGCAACACCCACCCGGTCGTCTGCTTCGACGCGGCCGACGAGGACGAGTCGCGGCGGGCCCGCGAGTCCTTCGACGAGATCATGGCGCTCGGTCTGGAGCTGGGCGGCACGATCACCGGCGAGCACGGCGTCGGCGTACTGAAGAAGGAGTGGCTGGCCCGCGAACTCGGCCCGGTCGGCGTGGAGATGCAGCGCGCCGTGAAGCAGGCCTTCGACCCGCTGGGGCTGCTGAACCCCGGCAAGCTGTTCTGAGAAACCGTTACGCCGGTGTCCCGGTCCGTCACGCACCCTCCTCCGGCCGGGACTCGTCCGAGGGCCACGGGTCGTTCAGATACAGCTCCTCGGCGCGGCTGCGGCCGGTCGTGGTGGCGAGCAGCTCGGCCAGGCCGTCGTCGATACCGAGCTGCCCGGTCTCGGAACCCGGCGGGACCACCCGCAGCGTCCGCTCCAGCCACGCCGACACCTGGGCGGACGGCGCCTCCAGGAGCGCGTCGCCGTCCGGCGAGCTGAGCGCCATCAGAACCACACTGCGCCCGTCCACCTTGGTGGGCCAGATCCGGACGTCGCCGTGCCCGCACGGCCGGAACACCCCCTCGACGAGCAGCTCACGGGCGAAGGTCCAGTCGACGGGGTGGTCGGTGCCGACATGGAAGGTGACGTGCACGGCGTACGGGTCGTCCGTACGGTAGGTCAGCCGGGCCGGGACCGGGATGCTGCGCTCGGGCGACAGCACGAGTTTGAGCTCCAGCTCGCGTTCCACCACGGTGTGCATGACAGTGCCTTTCCTCTCCGCGTACGCGGTCCGGGAACGGGCCGCACCAGGTGAGAGCGGGGTACGGCGCTGCTATGACGCGACTTCCCGAAGATTTTTCCGGCGGCCCGGCGAGCGGGCCCCGACGAGGGTCGCGAACGGCGCCACGGGCGGGTGAAAGGCTTCCGGATGTTGACCGGATAGTGGCCGGTACCGACGGACCCGCCCGGGGGCCCTCGCCCGTCTGGTAGATGTGGACCCTTGTATTGACGAGGCCCACGAGCAGATACGGGACCGTGATGAGCGCCCCCACCCCGGCCACCGGCGACGGCACCCCCCTCGCCGGCTTCTATCC
>NZ_JBJHPC010000680.1:0-3579 GCF_045257485.1 Streptomyces sp. YS-3
GGCCTGGGGAGGCCCGGGGGGCCGGTCAGGCGGAGAGGTGGCGCTCGACCGTCTCCACCTTGGCGGTGAGCCCGTCGGTGACGCCGGGCCGGATGTCGGCCTTCAGGACGAGCGAGACGCGCGGGGCGCGGGCCTCGACGGCGGCTACGGCCCGCCGGACCACGTCCATGACCTCGTCCCACTCGCCCTCGACGGAGGTGAACATGGCGTCGGTCCGGTTCGGCAGCCCGGACTCGCGTACGACGCGTACGGCGTCGGCGACGTACTCCCCCACGTCCTCGCCGACGCCCAGCGGGGTGACCGAGAAGGCGACGATCACGCTCCGACCACGCCTTCCTTGCGGGCGCGCGCGGCGATCAGGGCGTCCTCGGCCTGGCGCTTGAGCCTGCGCTCGGCCACGAAGCCGCCGAAGGGCAGCACGGACAGGACGAAGTACACGGCGGCGGTCTTCACCGGCCACTTCGCCTTGTTCCAGGCGTCGGCCCAGAAGATCACGTACAGGATGAAGAGGATGCCGTGGATCGCGCCCATCACCGGGACGGCGTTGACGTCGGTCGTCCGCTTCAGTACCGAGCACACGAGCAGCAGCAGGAAGGAGACGGCCTCCGGGGCGGAGACCAGCCGGAGACGGTGGAGAGCGGATGCGGTCTTGATGTCCACGGGGGCACCTTCGGTGGGAGGGTCGGAGGGTGTTGCTTGTGAACGCAAGCACAAACGTTCCCCATTGTGACACCGGTGGCGCCGGGATCTTGGCGGGGGTCCCCGCGGACCGCCGCGTTCGGGGGCCCGCTGTCCCGAAGCCTGGCCGGGGCCGCGGCCGGGCGGCTAACGTCAGCCCGTGGCAACGTTCCGACTCCAGGGCAGCAAAGTGCTTGCCGTCGACATGACCGGCGACGCCGTCAAGGCGAAGAACGGCTCGATGGTCGCCTACGACGGCCAGATGGCCTTCAAGAAGATGTCCGGCGGCGGTGAGGGCATCCGCGGCATGGTGACCCGCCGTCTGACCGGCGAATCCATGACCGTGATGGAGGTGAAGGGCAACGGCACCTGCTACTTCGCCGACCGGGCCTCCGAGATCAACCTCGTCTCGCTCCAGGGCGACCGGCTCTGGGTGGAGGCGAGCAACCTGCTCGCCACCGACGCGGGGCTGCGCACCGGCACCACCTTCACCGGGCTGCGCGGGGCGACCCAGGGCAACGGCCTGTTCACGACCACCGTCGAGGGCCACGGCCAGGCGGCGATCATGTCGGACGGGCCCGCGGTGGTGCTGCGGGTCTCCGCGCAGTACCCGCTCTCGGTGGACCCCGGCGCCTACATCGCCCACCAGGGCAACCTCCAGCAGCACTTCCAGTCCGGGGTGACCTTCCGCACCCTGCTCGGCGAGGGCTCGGGCGAGGCGTTCCAGATCCGCTTCGAGGGCGAGGGACTGGTGTACGTACAGCCCAGCGAGCGCAACACGATCGGCGGGGACGTCTGATGCCCTTCCGCGAGATCAACTCCAAGATGGTCGAGGCCGTGGTGGCCCCCGGCCAGAAGATGTTCAGCCAGCGCGGCGCGATGCTCGCGTACAAGGGCGAGGTGTCCTTCACCCCCAACATGCAGGGCGGCCAGGGCGGGCTGATGTCGATGATCGGCCGGCGGGTGGCCAACGAGGCCACCCCGCTGATGACGGTCGAAGGCAGCGGTACGGTGCTGTTCGGCCACGGCGGCCACCACATCCAGGTCATCAACCTCGCCGGCGACACGCTCTACGTGGAGGCGGACCGGCTGCTCGCCTTCGACGGCACCCTCCAGCAGGGCACCATGTTCATGGGCTCGCAGGGCGGGGTCATGGGCATGGTCCGGGGCCAGGTGACCGGGCAGGGCCTGTTCACCACCACACTCAAGGGCCACGGCGCGGTCGCCGTGATGGCGCACGGCGGCGTGATCGAGCTGCCGATCTCCCCGCAGCGCCCGGTCCACGTCGACCCGCAGGCGTACGTGGCGCACCACGGCGACGTACGCAACAAGCTGTCCACGGCGCTGGGCTGGCGGGACATGGTCGGCCGGGGCTCCGGAGAGGCCTTCCAGCTCGAACTGTCCGGCAACGGCGCGGTGTACGTCCAGGCCTCGGAGGAGAAGCTGTGAACACCCCCCTGCCCGGAGGGCCGTCGATCTTCGACCCGCACTCCCTCCCCGCGGACGACAACGTCAACAAGTACACCTTCTGCGTGGAGCTCAAGTCGAGCCAGTGGTTCCTGCAGAAGGGCAAGATGATCGCCTACTACGGGCGGATCGACTTCAACGGCATCGGCCACGGGCGCCTGGACCGGCTGCTGCGCACCAGCTTCCACTCGCCGCTGCACGCGAGCGACTGGGTGGTGGCGGAGGGCTCCGGCAAGATGCTGCTGGCGGACCGGGCGTTCGACGTCAACTCGTACGACCTGGACGAGGGCAACCTGACGATCCGGGCCGGGAACCTGCTGGCCTACCAGCCGACGCTGGCGCTGAAGCAGTCGATCGTGCCGGGATTCCTCACGCTGATCGGAACCGGGAAGTTCGTGGCCGCGTCCAACGGACCGGTGGTGTTCATGGAGCCGCCGATCCGGGTGGACCCGCAGGCGCTGGTCGGCTGGGCCGACTGCCCGTCGCCCTGCCACCACTACGATCACGGCTACATGACGGGCGTACTGGGCGGAATCCGGTCACTGACGGGGCTCGGCGGGACGTCCGGCGAGGAGCACCAGTTCGAGTTCGTGGGCGCCGGCACGGTGCTGCTCCAGTCCACCGAGGTCCTGATGGCCGAGCAGGCGACGGGGCAGGTGCCCGCAGAGCCGGGCGTTCCGGGCGGCGGGGCGGCGGCCGGGGCGCACGGTCCGGCGGGGTCGGCACCGCGTCTTCCCGGCCAGCTCGGGGACCTCCAGCGTCGCTTCGGCCTGTGAGCGGTAGTCTGCGGAGTGTGACGTCGAACGCGTGCACCCCTGCCGGGCGCTGACCACGACCCTTGTGCCGGTGCGTGCGGGGCGTCACATTCCGAGGCTTCGTTCAGAATTCAACTTCTTAGGTAGAATCCACATATGGAGACCGAGACGGCCACCAACTGGCTGACCGATAGCGAGCAGTGCGCCTGGCGTACCTATCTGGACGTCAACAGGATGCTGACGCACCAGATGGAAAAGGACCTGCAGCCGTTCGGCCTGACCAACAACGACTACGAGATCCTGGTCAACCTCTCGGAGGCCGAGGGGCAGCGGCTGCGCATGAGCGACCTCGCCGCCGCGACCCTTCAGTCCAAGAGCCGGCTCTCGCACCAGATCACGCGGATGGAGAACGCGGGGCTGGTGCGGCGGGAGAACTGCGAGTCCGACCGGCGGGGGCTGTTCGCGGTGTTGACCGAGGCGGGGGTGGAGACGATGGAGAAGGTGGCGCCGCACCATGTGGCGTCGGTGCGCAAGCACTTCATCGACCTGCTGTCGAGTGAGGCGCTGGCGGATCTGCGGGCTTCGCTGACGCCGGTGGCGGAACATTTGCGGGGGCACCGCGGCAAACTCTGATTCCCCCCACCCCCGGAGGGTTCAGGGAAGGGGCGGAGGTGGTCTT
>NZ_JBJHPC010000069.1:0-19484 GCF_045257485.1 Streptomyces sp. YS-3
ACACCCCCCTGCGCCACCTCGGCCCGAACTGGTACGCCGTGGTCATGGGCACCGCGATCGTCGCGGGCGCGGGCGCCGGGCTGCCGTTCCGGGTGCCGGGGCTGACGCTGGTGTGGGCCCTGTCGCTGGCCATGCTCACCGTCCTCGCCGCGGCCCGCGCCGCCCACTGGCGCCGCCACCGCGACCAGGCCCGCGCCCATCTCCTGGACCCGGCGGTCGCCCCCTTCTACGGATGTATGTCGATGGCGTTCCTGGCCGTCGGCATCGGCACCCTGACCGTCGGCAAGGATCTGATCGGGGAGGGCGCCGCGGTGCCGCTGGCCTGGGCGCTGTACGCGATCGGCACCGCCACCGGTCTCGTCGTCGCCGTGGGCATCCCCTATCTGATGGTGGTGCGCCACCAGGTCGCCCCCGGCACGGCCTCCCCGGTCTGGCTGCTGCCCGTGGTGGCCCCCATGGTCTCCGCGACCCTGGGCGCCCTGCTCGTCCCGCACCTCCCGGCCGGCCAGCCCCGTGAGGCGATGCTGCTCGGCTCGTACGCGCTGTTCGGGATGAGCCTGCTGGCCGTGCTGGTCATGCTGCCGGTGGTCTTCGCCCGGCTGGTCCACGAGGGCCCGCTGCCGCTGGTCCTGACCCCGGCGCTGTTCCTGGTCCTCGGGCCGCTCGGCCAGTCCACCACCGCCGTCAACAAGCTCGCGGACGTGGCCCCCGGCGCGGTCGGCGCCCCCTACGCGGGCGCCCTGAACGCCTTCGCCGTGGTCTACGGGGTGCCCGTGACGGGCTTCGCCCTGATGTGGCTCGCCCTGGCGGCGGCCATGGTGGTGCGCGCGGCCCGCTCCGGGATGCCCTTCGCGATGACCTGGTGGGCGTTCACCTTCCCCGTCGGCACCTGCGTCACCGGCGCCCAGGGCCTGGCCCGCCACACCGGTCTGACCGCGTTCAGCTGGCTCGCCTGCGGCCTGTACGCGCTGCTGGTCGCCGCGTGGCTGGTGGCGGGCGTCCACACGGTACGCGGCCTGCTCAGCGGACGGCTGCTCGCAGCGCCGCGCTGAGCGCGCCCGGGGCCGCCGCCAGGGAGGGGCCGTACCAGGTGAGCAGCCGGCCGTCGACCAGTGCGGCCGGCAGGCCCGGGAAGGCCTCGGGGCCGTCGTCGGGGGCGAAGCGGTAGGGCTCGTCGGGGAGGACCACCAGATCCGCCCCGGCGGCCCGCAGCTCCTCCAGGGGGACGCGCGGATACCGCTCGGCGTGCTCCGCGTACACGTTGCGCACGCCGAGGCGCGCCAGCAGGTCGCCCGCGAAGGTGTCGCGGCCCAGCACCATCCAGGGGCGCCGCCACACCGGCACCACCGCGGCGACCGGCCCGGACGGGCGGGCCACCTGCTCCCAGGCCTCGCGCGCCTCGTCGAGCCAGCGGGGCCGGGGCAGCCCGCAGGCGTCCACCAGGACCCGGTGCAGCTCCGCGAACGCCTGGTCCAGGTCGCGGACCTCGGTGACCAGGACATCCAGCCCAGCCGCGCGCAGGGCGTCCAGGTCGGGTTGGCGGTTCTCCTCCTCGTTGGCGATCACCAGATCGGGGCGGAGTGCGGCGACGGCGTCCGTGTCGGGGTTCTTGGTGCCGCCGATCCGGGCCGCCGCGAGGCCGGGCGGGTGGGTGCACCAGTCGGTGGCGCCGACGACCAGGCCCGGGGCCGTGGCCTCGACGGCCTCGGTGAGCGAGGGCACCAGCGACACCACCCGGGGGCCGCCCGCGCGGCCCACCATCAGTGGCGGGTCTCCTCGATCGCCTCGATGTGGTCGGCGACGGCCACGAGCAGGATGCGGGTGCCGGGCACGGCCGCGCGCCAGCGGTGGCGGACCCCGCCGGACAGGCACAGGGTGTCACCCCGCTCCAGCCGGTAGGCGCGCCCCTCCGCCTCGACCTCGACGGCGCCGTCGGCCACGTACATCAGCTCGTCGTTGCGGTGCTGGAACTCGCGCGCGGTGTCGTGCTCGCCGGTGAACTCCATGGCGTGCAGCTGGTGGTGGCCACGCAGCAGCTGGCGGACCCCGCCGCCGTCCCCGTCGTCGGCGCGGGCGACCTCGACGGTACGCGCGGTGTCGGCGGCGTCGTACAGCTCGGGCACGGTGGTGCCCAGGGCGTCGGCCACGCGCGCCAGCGAACGGGCGCTGGGACGGGCCCGCTCGTTCTCGATCTGGCTCAGGAAGGGCACCGAGAGGCCGCTGCGCTGCGCCACGGCGGCGAGTGTCATCCCGAGCTCGCGCCGCAGCCGCCGCACCGCGACTCCCACCCGAAGAGTTTCCTTCTCGTCCATCTCTCCGGCTCCCTCCCCGTCACCTGGCTCCACTCCGGCCGCCGCACTGTCTGCACCCTACGCAGCTTCGGCGCCCCGGGGCACCATCACGCGGAAGAAGAGTGTCCGCACGGCGCGCTGGGCACCAGCGCGCGAACGGGGCCCCGCCGGTGTCCGGCGGGGCCCCGTTCCCGGTACGGACGGCCGAAACCTTTCGCCCGTCCGCACCTCGTGCCGCGGTGGCTACGAGCCGACCGGCGTCCACTTGTCCGCGAGGCCGGGGTTGGCGTCGAGCCAGTTGCGGACCGCCTGCTGCTCCTTGCCCTTGCCGGTGGACTGGATCTCGGCTTCCAGACCGGTGAGCTGCTTCTCGGTCATCCGGAAGCCCTTCAGCCAGGCACCGACCTTCGGGTTGTCGCCCGTGAAGCCCTTGCGGGCCAGGGTGTGCACCCCGTCGCCCTTGCCCCAGCTGCCCTTGGGGTCCTTGAGCTTCTTCAGGTCGTACGTGCTGTACGCCCAGTGCGGCGACCAGAGCGTCACCGCGATCGGCTCCTTCTTGGCGTACGCGCGCTTGAGCTCGGCGAGCATGGACGGCGTCGAGCCGTCGACGACCTTGTACTCGCCGTCCAGGCCGTACTCCTTGAGGACCTTGTCCTTGAGCAGGCCCATCATCCCGGCGCTCGGCTCGATGCCGATGATCCGGCCCTTGAACTGTCCGGACTTGCCCTTGAGGTCGTCCAGCGAGTCGATGCCCTTCATATAGGAGGGCACGCTCAGCTCCAGCGAGGTCGGGCCGTACCAGCCGCCCAGGTCCTCCAGCTTGTCGTGGTACTTCTGCCAGTACGTGGCATGGGTGACCGGGAGCCAGGAGTCCGTCTCGAAGTCGATCTGGCCGCCGGCCATACCGGTGTAGAGCGCGCCCGCCTCGTACTGCTTGGTGTCGACCTTGTAGCCGCGCCGCTCCAGGAGCTCCTTCCACAGGAAGGTGGAGGCGATGCCCTCGTCCCAGGGGATGTAGCCCAGGGAGACCTTCTTGCCCTTGCCGACGTTCTCGGCGCCCGAGGCGGTGGCGGTGGTCGAGGAGCCGAACATGCCCATGCCGCCGGCCACCAGCGCGAGGACGACCACGCCGACGACCGCGACCGCGGGCTGCGGGCGGTGGTTCCACACCTTGACGCCGGAGGACTTGGCGCGGGCCAGCGCCCGGCGGCCGACCGGCGAGACCTGGCGGCCGAGCGCGCCGGTCATCCGGTCGAGGTACATGGCGAGGATGACGATGGAGATGCCCGCCTCGAAACCGAGGCCGATGTCGACGTTGCCGATGGCGCGGTAGACCGCGCCGCCGAGGCCGCCGCCGCCGACCATGCCCGCGATGACGACCATGGAAAGGCCCAGCATGATGACCTGGTTGACGCCCGCCATGATGGTCGGCAGCGCCAGCGGGAGCTGGACCCTGAGCAGGGTGTTGCGCGGGGTGGTGCCGAACGCCTCGGCCGCCTCGACGAGCTCGGGGTCGACCTGGCGGATGCCGAGCTCCGTCATCCGCACGCCCGGGGGCAGCGAGAAGACGATGGTGGCGATGATGCCGGGGACCACGCCGACCCCGAAGAAGATGATGCCGGGGATCAGATAGACCATGGCGGGCATGGTCTGCATGAAGTCCAGGAGCGGGCGGCTGATCGCGCTCACGGTCTTCGACCGGGACGACCAGATGCCGAGCGGCACCGCGAGGACCAGCGTGACGACGGTCGCCACGAGGACCAGCGACAGCGTCGACATCGCCTCGTCCCACAGCTCGATCGAGTCGACCAGCGCGAACCCGCCGAAGGCGAGCACACCGGCGACCAGACCGCGCAGCCACCAGGCGACGACGGCGAGGATGCCCGCGAAGAGCAGCGGGTGGGGCGCGGACAGGACGGCGTCGATGCCGTCGTACATGCCGTTGACGACCTTGGTGATGGCGTCGAACAGCCAGGAGAGGTGGCTCTGGAGGAAGGTGACGGCGCTGTCCACCCACTCGCCGAGAGGCAGCCTAGGCATGGGCCACCTCCTGGGCCGAGCAGGCGACCGGCCCGCGCTTGTCGTCCCCGAGGAAGGCGATCAGCCGCTCCCGCGGTACGACACCGAGCAGTGAACCCTCGTCGTCCTTGACGGCCACGGGGTGCGGCACGCGCGCGGCGACCGCGCACAGGTCCGCGACGCTGGTGTCGGCGGTGACGGTCTCGCAGTCGCAGTTCCCGGCGTCCGGGCGGTGCGGCACGGTCATCACGGACAGGGCGGTGAGCACCCGGGAGCGGTCGACGTCCTGGATGAAGGAGGCGACGTAGTCGTTGGCCGGGGTGAGGAGGATGTCCTCGGCGCTGCCGAGCTGGACGATCCGCCCGTCGCGCATGACGGCGATGGAGTCGCCGAGCCGCATGGCCTCGTTGAGGTCGTGGGTGATGAAGACGATGGTCTTCTTCAGGCGCTTCTGGAGGACGAGGAGCTGGTCCTGCATGTCGCGCCGGATCAGCGGGTCGAGCGCGCTGAAGGACTCGTCCATGAGGAGCAGGTCGGCGTCGGTGGCGAGCGCGCGGGCCAGGCCCACGCGCTGCTGCATACCGCCGGAGAGCTCGTCGGGCCAGGAGTCGCCCCAGCCCGCGAGGCCGGTCAGCTCCAGGGCCTCGGCGGCCCGCTTCTCCCGCTCGGCGCGCGGCACGCCCTGGACCTCCAGGCCGTACGCGGCGTTCTCCAGGACGCTGCGGTGCGGGAAGAGCGCGAAGTGCTGGAACACCATGCTGATCTTGGTGGAGCGGACGGCGCGGAGCTCGCGCGGGCTCAGACCGGTCAGGTCCTGCCCGTCGTAGAGCACCCGGCCCGAGGTGGGCTCCAGGAGCCCGTTGAGCATCCGCAGCAGCGTGGACTTCCCGGACCCGGAGAGCCCCATGACGACGAAGATCTGGCCGGGCTCGACCGTGAACGACGCGTCGATGACCGCCGCGGTCGTCCCGTCGGCCCTCAGTTCGTCACGGTCGGCCCCGGCCCGGAGCCTGCGCACCGCGTCGTCGGGTCGTCGCCCGAACACCTTGTAGAGCTGCTCGGCTTGCAGCGTGGACACATCTACCTCACGGATAGGACGGAGAACGGCCCGCCTCCCCCGCCGGCGGGCCGTGGAGCGGCGCGGAATCGGTCCGTCGCCCTGTGCATGCGGTGCCGTATTCGTGGTAACCGATACGAGGGTCCGCTCCGGCGCGGCGCCTTCCCACCCTTACCCGGAGCAAACGGAAACGTGACCCAGTTCACTGGCATGCCCGGACGGACCCGCGTGCCCGGAGACTGTCGGTGGGGTGCGGCATCATCGGGGTGTGACGCGACGCCTGATGCTCCTCGACACCGCCTCCCTGTACTTCCGGGCCTATTTCGGGGTCCCCGACTCGGTCCGGGCGCCGGACGGCACCCCGGTCAACGCCGTGCGCGGCCTGCTCGACTTCATCACCCGCCTGGTCCAGGACCACCACCCGGACGACCTGGTGGCGTGCATGGACGCGGACTGGCGCCCGCAGTGGCGCGTGGAGCTCATCCCGTCCTACAAGGCGCACCGGGTGGCGGTGGAGACGGCCGAGGGAGTCCCGGACGAGGAGGAGGTCCCGGACACGCTGGCCCCGCAGGTCCCGGTGATCGAGGCGGTGCTGGACGCGCTGGGGATCGCCCGGGTCGGCGTCGCCGGGTTCGAGGCGGACGACGTGATCGGCACCCTGGCCGCGGCGGCGCCCGGCCCGGTGGACATCGTCACGGGCGACCGCGACCTGTTCCAGCTGGTCGACGACAAGCGCGGGGTGCGGGTCCTCTACCCGCGCAAGGGCGTGGGCGACTGCGATGTGGTGGACGAGGACCTGATCCGTACGAAGTACGGGGTGCGGGCCGATCAGTACGCGGACTTCGCGGCCCTGCGCGGCGACACCAGCGACGGTCTGCCGGGCGTCAAGGGCATCGGCGAGAAGACCGCCGCACAGCTGATCACTGAGTACGGCGACCTGGCGGGCGTGCGCGCGGCGGCCGTGGACCGCGCCTCCCGCCTCACCCCCGCCAAGCGCCGGGGCATCGTCGAGGCCGCCGCCTATCTGGACGTGGCCCCGAAGGTGGTCCGGGTGGCGCTGGACGTGCCGCTGCCCGCGTTCGAGCCGGCGCTCCCGGCCGAGGCCCTGCATCCGGAGACGGTGGACGAGCTGGCGCACCGGTGGGGGCTGGGGGGCTCGCTGACCCGGCTGCTCACGACGCTGGGGCGCTGAGCGGCGGGGACGCCGGAAAAAGGAGGGTGAGCCCCGCGGGCCGGGATGCTAACTTAGGCAAACCTAAGAAGAGTAGACGGTTCAGCGTGCCGGCCAGACGGGCCGGCACACATCAGGGGAGAACGCTGTGGCGGAACGACCGGCCCGCAAGGGGCCCCGGGCCCACGAGACACGTGTGGTCCGCACCGAGTGGATCAGCGAGCACATGGTCCGGCTGGTCCTGGAAGGCGCGGCGGCGAGCGGCTTCGCCCTCGACGGGTACACCGACCACTATGTGAAGCTCCTCTTTCCGGCGCCCGGGGTGACCTACCCCGAGCCCTTCGACCTGGAGCGGGTGCGCGCCGAGTTCCCGCGCGAGCAGTGGCCGAGCAACCGGACGTACACGGTCCGGGCCTGGGACGCCGAGCGGAACGAGCTGACCATCGACTTCGTGGTCCACGGCGACGAGGGCCTGGCCGGCCCCTGGGCCGCCCGCGCCCGGGTCGGGGACGTCCTCCGCTTCTCCGGTCCCGGCGGCGGGTACGCCCCGGACCCGGCCGCCGACTGGCACCTCCTGGCGGGCGACGAGAGCGCCCTCCCGGCGATCGCCGCGGCGCTGGAGGCGCTGCCCGAGGGCGCGCTCGTCCACGCCTTCGTGGAGGTCCCCGGCCCCGGGGAGGAGCAGAAGATCCTCGCCCCGGAGGGGGTGGAGGTGACATGGCTGCACCGCGGCGACGCCCCGGTGGGCGAGCCGCTGATCGCCGCCGTACGGGAGATGGCCTTCCCCGGGGGCGATGTCCACGCGTTCGTCCACGGCGAGGCGGGCTTCGTGAAGGAGCTGCGCCGCCATCTGCGCCTGGAGCGCGGCATCCCCCGCGACCGCCTCTCCATCTCGGGCTACTGGCGCCTGGGCCAGAGCGACGAGGCCTGGCGCGCGGTCAAGCGGGAGTGGAACGCGCAGGTGGAGCGGGAGCAGGAGCCCGCGGGGGCGTAGCCACGCCCCCCCCGGCGCCCCTTCCCTCTGGGCTTCGCCCCGGTCCGTGCGTGTCCGCGGACCGTACCGGGTTGCGCGCGCAGTTCCCCGCGCCCCTGAGCACCTGGGGGCGCGGGGAACCGCGCGACCGGCCCACCACCGGCCCGCAGACAAACACCCGGCCCGACAGGGGCGCGGGGAACTGCGCGACCAGCCCACCACCGGCCCGCAGCCGAATCCCGGGCGGAACAGGGGCGCGGGGAACTGCGCGATCAGCCCCCACCAACCCGCAGACAAACCCCGCCCCGAAGCGCTCACCCCACCGAGCTGTACGCCACCACGCCCCGCAGCAGCGCGTCCACCGCCTTGCGGGCGTTCTTGGAGACCGTGCTGCCCGCGGCGGTGCCGGGGGCCGCCGCCGCGATCTGGCCGAGTACGTCGATGACCTGCTTGCACCAGCGCACGAAGTCGCCCGCGGGCATCTCCGCCTCGCGCAGCACCTCGTCCAGGCCCTGGCCCGAGGCCCACTGGAAGGCCGCCCAGGCGAAGCCGAGGTCCGGTTCGCGCTGGCCGACGCCCTCGGTCTGGTTGATCTTGTGGTCCTCCTCCAGCGCGTCGAGGCGGCCCCAGATGCGGACCATCTCGCCGAGCGCCGCCTTGGCCGCGCCCGAGGGCAGCTTGGGCGCCACCGCGTCGTCGGCCTGACGGGCCTCGAAGACCAGCGCCGAGGCGCACGCGGCCAGCTCGGCCGGGCTCAGACCCTCCCAGACGCCCGCGCGCAGGCACTCGCTGGCCAGCAGGTCCAGCTCGCCGTAGAGCCGGGCGAGGCGCCGGCCGTGCTCGGTGACCTCGTCCGCGCGCAGGTAGTCCAGCTCGGTCAGGAGTGACACGATCCGGTCGAAGGTGCGGGCGATGGTGTTCGTCCGCCCCTCGATGCGCTTCTCCAGCTGCCGGGTGTCGCGCTGGAGGCGGTGGTACCGCTCGGCCCAGCGCGCGTGGTCCTCGCGCTCGTCGCAGCCGTGGCAGGGGTGGGCGCGCAGCTCGGCGCGCAGCCGCATGATCTCGCGGTCGTCGGCGGCCTCGGCGCGGCCCCTGCGGTGGCGCTCGGGCACGATGTGGCCCGCCTTGGTGCGCAGCGCCGAGGCGAGGTCGCGGCGGGACTGGGGCGAGCGCGCGTTGAAGGACTTGGGGACCCTCATCCGCTCGATGGCCTCCACCGGCACCGGGAAGTCGATCGCGGCGAGCCGCTTGACCTGCCGCTCGGCGGTCAGCACCAGCGGGCGCGGCCCGTCGTGCTGGTCGAAGCCGCGGTGGCCGTTGGAGCGCCCGGCCGGGATGCCCGGGTCGAGCACGAGCGCCAGCCCGGCGAACTTGCCCGTCGGCACATGGATCACGTCTCCGGGCCTGAGCCGCTCCAGGGAGGCGGCAGCGGCGGCCCGGCGCTGGCCGGCGCCCTGCCTGGCGAGCTCCGTCTCACGGTCCTTGAGGTCGCGGCGCAGCCGCGCGTACTCCTCGAAGTTCCCGAGGTGGCAGCTCATGCCCTCCTTGTAGCCCTCCAGGCCCTCCTCGTTGCGCTGCACCTGGCGGGAGATGCCGACGACGGACTTGTCCGCCTGGAACTGCGCGAAGGAGGTCTCCAGGAGCTCGCGCGAGCGGTGCCGGCCGAACTGCTCGACCAGGTTCACCGCCATGTTGTACGAGGGCCGGAAGCTGGAGCGCAGCGGATACGTCCGGGTGCCGGCCAGGCCGGCGAGCGCGCCCGGGTCCATGCCGCGCTGCCAGAGCACCACGGCGTGGCCCTCGACGTCGATGCCGCGGCGCCCGGCGCGGCCGGTGAGCTGGGTGTACTCACCGGGGGTGATGTCGGCGTGCTGCTCCCCGTTCCACTTCACCAGCTTCTCCAGGATCACCGTCCTGGCGGGCATGTTGATGCCCAGGGCGAGCGTCTCGGTGGCGAAGACGGCCTTCACCAGGCCGCGCACGAACAGCTCCTCCACGACCTCCTTGAAGGTGGGCAGCATGCCCGCGTGGTGGGCCGCGATGCCCCGCTCCAGGCCCTCCAGCCACTCGTAGTACCCCAGGACGTTCAGGTCCTCGCCGGGGATGGAGGCGGTGCGCTCCTCGACGATCTCGCGCACCCGCCGGCGCGCCTCCTCGTCGTTGAGGCGCAGACCCGCGTACATGCACTGCTGGACGGCGGCCTCGCAGGCGGCGCGGCTGAAGATGAACGTGATGGCGGGCAACAGACCCTCGGCGTCGAGCCGTTCGATGACCTCGGGGCGGCCCGGCGTCCAGATCCGGGAGCGCTGGCGCCGCTCGCGCTCGCGGTCGGCCTCGCGGACCATCTTGCCGCGCCTGCGCTCGCGCGGGTTGTACGTCTTCTGGTTCTCCATCCGGGCCATGCGCAGCAGGTCCGGGTTGACCTCGCGCCGGGCGCCGCCACGGCCGCCGTGGTCGGTGGACTCCTCGAAGAGGTCGTACATCCGCCGGCCGGCCAGCACATGCTGCCAGAGCGGGACGGGGCGCTCCTCGGAGACGATCACCTCGGTGTCGCCGCGCACGGTGTCCAGCCAGTCGCCGAACTCCTCCGCGTTGGACACGGTCGCCGACAGCGACACCAGCGTCACCGACTCGGGCAGGTGGATGATCACCTCTTCCCAGACGGCGCCCCGGAAGCGGTCGGAGAGGTAGTGCACCTCGTCCATGACCACATAGCCCAGGCCGCGCAGCGACTGGGAGCCCGCGTAGAGCATGTTGCGGAGCACCTCGGTGGTCATCACGACCACCGGCGCCTCGGAGTTGACGCTGTTGTCGCCGGTGAGCAGGCCGACCTTGTCCGCGCCGTAGCGTCTGACCAGGTCGGCGTACTTCTGGTTGGAGAGCGCCTTGATCGGCGTGGTGTAGAAGCACTTGCGGCCCTGCTGGAGGGCCAGGTGCACGGCGAACTCGCCGACGATGGTCTTGCCGGAGCCGGTCGGGGCGGCCACGAGCACGCCCTTGCCGGTCTCGAGTGCCCGGCACGCCTCGATCTGGAAGGGGTCCAGATCGAACTCGTACAGGTCGCGGAAGGGTGCGAGCGCGGTGGCCTGCTCGGCGGCGCGGAGCCGGGCAGCTGCGTACGCTTCGGCTGGTGAGAGGTCCTCTGTCATCTTGTCTTCGAGCCTACCCGGCGCCTCTGACACAGGTCGCGATCTTTATCGGGACCGGTGCCCCGCAAGGGAGCGCGCGGGGGCCCGGAACGCCGAAGCGGCCGGGTGCGCGCCGTGCGCGCCCGGCCGCCTCACGCAGCGGCGTCAGGTGACGTCGTCGTACCCGTTGACCCGGCTGCCGGGGCGGTTGGCGTCCGCCTGCTCGGGCAGGGACGGGGTGGGAACGGGCTCGATGCCACCGATGTCCGAGGGCGTGAGGTCGAGGTCGGAGGCCTCGTCGTCGGCCGGGCCGGACGCGGCGCGCTCACGGCGGCGCTTGTCGTTGAGGAACGAGATGCCGACGGCGATGAAGTACAGCAGCACGATCGGGGTCGCCAGCGAGAGCATCGACACCGGGTCGACGGTCGGCGTCGCGAAGGCCGCGAAGACCGTCACACCCATGATCATTCCGCGCCACCAGCCGAGCATCCGGCGGCCGGTGAGGACCCCGCCGAAGTTCAGCATGATCAGGAAGAGCGGCAGCTCGAAGGAGAGGCCGAAGACGACGATCATCCGCAGCACGAGGTCGATGAGCTCGTTGAGCGGGAGCAGGTTCAGCGCGCCGTCGGGGGTGAACTCCAGGAGGACCTTCGCCGCCGCGGGCAGGACGTGGTACGAGAACCAGCCGCCGGCCAGGAAGAGCGGGAAGCCGGCCGCGACGAAGCCCAGCGAGTACTTCTTCTCGTTCCTGTGCAGGCCCGGGGCGACGAACGCCCAGAGCTGGTAGAGCCAGACCGGGCTGGCGCCGACGACGCCCGCCACCAGGGACGTCTTGATCATCAGCGTGAACGGCGACATGAGGCCGGACATGGTGACGTTGCCGCAGTGGTCCTTGCTGTCCTTCTGGGACAGCGTGTCGAACGCTTCCTTGCAGCCGACCGACTCCCTGACCGGCTTGATGATCAGGTCGACGATGTCCTTGTAGTAGAACGCCGCCACCACGGCGCAGACCAGGATCGCGAGAACCGCCTTGGCGAGCCGGTTGCGCAGCTCACGGAGATGGTCCGAGAGGGGCATCCGCCCCTCCGGGTCCTTCTGCTGTTTGCGGGCAGACTTCAGCAACCCACGTCCTCATCTCGTGCGGCAGGGCACCTTGGTGATCAGCGCCTGCTTCGGCCCAGGTGTCAGCGGGTGGAGTCGGTCGGCTCGGTGACGGGACGCGAGCTGCTGACGTCGCCGGGGGCCGACCGGATGGTGCGCTGCACCGGCGGCTGCTCGCCCGGGTGCGGCGGGTCGGCGGGGGCGGGCTGCTGGCCGTCGGACTTCATGGCCTTCGCCTCGCTCTTGAGGATGCGCGCGGACTTGCCGAGCGAGCGCGCCATGTCCGGAAGCTTCTTCGCGCCGAACAGCAGGACGATGACGACGAGGATGAGAATGATCTCGGGGGCTCCGAGCCTTCCGAACATAAGCTTTTACCTTCTCACCGAGGCGACATGGGTGGGGCTGCGGGTCCCGGTCGGACTGGTGTCCGACCGGTTGCGTGCAGCGATCGTAACGCGCAGGGGTGAACACCGGGCAATCCCCGTGCGTCCTTACGGACGCGGCCCACTGCCTCGCTGCGTGGCCCGCGCTCTGAAGCGTACCCAAAGGGACGGACACACAGGAGTCCCCACCGGTCACCGCAAGGTCTCTCCGGTACCCGAGAGTGCAACTGCGGCGCTCTCCAGCTCCTCGGCGGCGCTGTTGATCTTCCTTGTGGTGTCGGCCACTTGCCGGCCGAGCCGCTGCGCCTCGACGAACACCTTGATCGCGAGCACACCGAGGACGGCGATGGAGAGGAACCCGACGGCGATGGCGGTCATCGGCCAGAACATGAGCGGACCCTAGACGCTGGAGTGGAGGCGGAGGGTGTTGACCCCTCCGCCGGTGAGGAGTTCGACGACGCGCTCACCGGCCGGCTTGCGGACGGCGGAGCCGCACTCGGGGCAGGTGAAGGAGTAGAAGGTGGTACGGCGGCTGGCGCCGATGGCCAGACGCAGCGCCCCCGCGGCCAGCTCGATGCGGGCACGGCAGTCGGGGCAGGCGGCCTTGAAGAGCACCGACTGGACTGCGGCCATCGGACGGGAAATACCGGGCATCACCGACATGTTCCGCTTATCTCCTCAACTCTCTCCGTCGTACGCGCTCTGCTCTTCGTACGCCGCCAGCGCCGCCAGCGCCGCACGGCGGGCACTTTCGGCCAGTTCGCCGGGGGCGACGATCCGGCCGTCGCGGCCCAGCCGCAGCGCCAGGCGCCGCAGCGAGGCGGGCTCCGGGGTGCGCAGGGTGATCCGCAGACCGCCGTCGGGGAGCTCCTCGGCGCTGTCGTGCGGGTAGTACTCCGCCACCCAGCGCCCGCCCGGCCCCACCTCGACGACCACCTCGGGGTCCTCGGCGGCGGGCTGCACCAGCCCCTCGGAGAGGTCCCGCAGCTCCAGCTCGGGCGGCGCGGCGGGCTCGTCGAGCAGACGGATCTCGGCCACCCGGTCGAGGCGGAAGGTGCGGCGCGCCTCGGAGAGACGGCACCACGCCTCCATATAGGTGTGGCCGACGGCGAAGAGCCGGATCGGGTCGACCTCGCGCTCGGTGAGCTCGTCGCGCGCGGGCGAGTAGTAGCGCACCCACAGCCGGCGCCGCTCCGAGATCGCCCGGTCGACCTCGGCGAAGACCCCGCCCTCGGACTCGAAGGTCACCGAGAGCCGGGAGCTGGCGCCCGCCGCCTCCCCGGCCGCAGCCTCCAGCTTGGCGGTGGCGCGCAGCAGCGCCTGGCGGTCGCCCTCGCGCAGCCCCGGCAGCGTCGCCACCGCGCGGGCCGCGACCAGGAGCGCGGTCGCCTCGTCGGCGGCGATCCGCAGCGGCTCGGCCGCCTCGGCGCCCAGCGCGTTCGGATTGCGCCACCAGATGCGGTCGCCGTCGGTGTCGATGTCGAGCAGGT
This sequence comes from Streptomyces sp. YS-3, assembly GCF_045257485.1. NCBI lineage: Bacteria > Bacillati > Actinomycetota > Actinomycetes > Kitasatosporales > Streptomycetaceae > Streptomyces > Streptomyces sp. YS-3. The sequence goes on from NZ_JBJHPC010000069.1 coordinate 13,614, forward strand.
CGCCGCCGCGGAAGCTGGTCCCGCACATGGGCAGTACATCGAGGTCCGAGATCAGCTCGTCCTCGCTGATCCCGAAGGCGCGGGCGACGTCGGCGACATGCGCACCGGGCCGCTCGCGCAGATAGGTGACGAGGGAGAGCATCCGCCGCGTCTGGTCGATGGCGTTCGCAGCCATGGTCGTCCGGTTCCCCTCAGCCCTTGGCCACGGCGCGCAGCCGGTCCACCACGTCGGCCCGCAGGTCCGCGGGCTCCAGCACGACCACATCGGGGCCGAACTCCACGAGCCAGGCGTCCAGCCCGTGCCCGTACGGAATCTCCAACTCGTCCCACCCGTCGCCGAGTTCCCGCGTCGCGGTGGCCCGCGAGCGCAGCGGGTAGCCGGCGCCGGCGCGCAGCCGGATCCGCGCGGAGCGGGTGGCGGTCTCCCCCGCCCAGGTCTCCACGGTCTCGCGCACGGTCACCACGTCGGGCACCGGCGCGGTGAAGGAGCCGGCCCGCGAGCGCACCTTGCCGGTGATCCGGGAGAGCCGGAAGACCCGCTCGGCGCCCCGGTCGCGGTCCCAGCCCGCCAGGTACCAGTGGCCGCGCCAGCACTCCAGCGTCCACGGCTCGACATGGCGGGTGCCGGGGCGGGCGGCGGTGGCCTTGCGGTACTCGAAGACGACGGGGCGGCGGTCGCGGCAGGCCAGCATCAGGGGCTCGAAAGCGGCCTCGTGGACCGGGATGCGTGGCTCGATCGCGCTGTGCTCGTACGGGTTGTCGGCTTCCGGCATTCCGGCGGCGCGCAGCTTCTGGAGTGCGCCGCTGGCCGCGCCCGCGAGCCGGGCCTGCTGCCAGACCCGGGCGGCGAGGCCGAGCGCCGCCGCCTCCTCGGCGTCCAGTTGGACGGGCGGCAGCCGGTTGGAGTCGCGGCGGGCCAGATAGCCGGTCTCGCCGTCGAGGTTCTCCACCGTCTCGATCACCAGGCCGAGTTCGCGCAGATCGTCCTTGTCGCGCTCGAACATCCGGTTGAAGGCGTCGTCCGACCCGGCCGCGCTTCCTTCCGGGCCGGCGGCTTCGACGTAGGCCTCGATGGAACCGCGCAGTTCGCGCTTGCTGAGCGGACGACGCGTCCCCAGCAGACACAGCGCCAGGTTCATCAGCCGCTCGGCCTTGGCAATCGCCATCGACGCCCTTCGCCTCTCCTCGAATCCGCTGCTCCGACCGTTGACCGTACCGCCCCGGGGTGTCGGGGCAAAAGCCGAGGGCCCGTGCCAACGGCACGGGCCCTCGGTGTGATCGGGTGTGATCAGACAGCGACCAGGTCGCAGACGAAGATAAGCGTCTCACCTGGCGCGATCCGGCCACCGGCACCGCGGTCACCGTAGGCGAGGTGCGCGGGGATGGTCAGCTGACGGCGACCGCCGACCTTCATGCCCTGCACGCCCTTGTCCCAGCCCTGGATGACCTGGCCGACACCGAGCTGGAACTGCAGCGGGGTGCCGCGGTTCCAGGAGGAGTCGAACTCCTCACCGGTGGAGAAGGCGACGCCCACGTAGTGGACCTTCACGAGGTCGCCCGCCTTGGCGACGGCGCCGTCGCCCTCCCAGATCTCCTTGATCTCCAGGTCCGCCGGCGGCTCGCCCTCGGGGAAGTCGATCTCGGGCTTCTCGATGCTCACTGAACTGCTCCTCTTGAATACGTGCGGGGGCAACCGGGACAGTCTTACATCCCCGCCGTCACATCTTGGACAGGATGTCGATCGAGAAGACCATGGTCGAGTTGGCCGGGATACCGGACTGCTCCTTGTCGCCCAGACCCTGGTCCGGGGGGATGACGACGAGGATGCGGCTGCCGACCTTCTTGCCGATCAGACCGGCCTTCAGCCCCTTGAGGGTGAGGTTCGGCAGCGCGAAGGTCTGCGTCTTGCCCTGGTCGTAGGTGCTGTCGAACTTCTTGCTGTCCTTCCACAGGAAGCCCTCGTACGCCAGGACCACGCTGTCGGTGTCCTTGACCACGTCGCCGTCGCTCTCCAGCACGTAGTCGGAGACCAGCTTCTTGGGCGCGTCGCTCTTGGGGATGGTCAGCGAGGGCGCCTTGCCGTCGGTGTTGGTGCCGACCTTCGGCAGGTCCTTGTCGTCCTGCGCGACCTCCTTGCCCTTGGCGGAGGTGGGGATGGTGGTCGCCTTGACGATGTCCACGACGAAGACCAGCGTGGCGTTGGGCTTGATGCTGTCGCCCTGGCCCTGCGCGCCGTAACCGAGCTCCGGCGGGATGCCCAGCTCGACGCGGCTGCCGACCTTCTGGCCCTCCAGGCCCTGGTCCCAGCCCTTGATGACCTGACCGGCGCCGAGGGTCAGCGTGAAGGGCTGCTTGCGGTCGAAGCTGTTGTCGAACGGCTTGTCCGAGTCCCAGGCCTGGCCGAGGTAGTTCACGGACACGGCGTCGTTCTTCTTGAGCGCCGCCCCCTTGCCCTCGCTGATGACATTGACCTTGAGGGCCTTGGGCGGGTTGCCCTCGCCCTTGGCGAGGGTCGGCTTCTCCCCGACCTTGGCACCCGCGGTGATGGCGGGCAGGCCGTTCTTCATCGAGGCGGAGTCGGAGGTGGAGTCGGAGCCCTTGTCGTCGCTTCCGCAGGCGGCTGTGGCAACCAGCAGCAGCGGGACGGCGAGCAGGCCGGCAAGTCGGCGCACGTGTTCCTCAGATCTCAGACGGCACGGTAGTTGCCGCCACTCTAAGGCGTACCACGGGCCCCGTACGAGGAACGTACGGGGCCCGTGTTTCCGGTGCCGGTGTCGTCGGCCGGTCACATTCCGGCGATCAGCTTCTCCACCCGGTCGTCCACGGAGCGGAACGGGTCCTTGCACAGCACGGTGCGCTGTGCCTGGTCGTTGAGCTTGAGGTGCACCCAGTCGACGGTGAAGTCCCGCCGCTGCTCCTGGGCCCGGCGGATGAAGTCGCCGCGCAGCCGCGCCCGAGTGGTCTGCGGGGGCACCGACTTGCCCTCGAAGATCTTCAGGTCGTTGCAGATCCGCGCGGCCTGGCCCTTGCGCTCCAGCAGGTAGTAGAGCCCCCGCTGGCGGTGGATGTCGTGGTACGCCAGGTCTATCTGCGCGACCCGGGGGTGCGACATGGTCATGTTGTTCTTCGCCCGGTACCGCTCGATCAGCTGGTACTTCATCACCCAGTCGATCTCGGTACCGATCCGGTCCAGGTCCTCGGCCTCGATCGCGTCCAGGGTGCGGCCCCACAGCTCCAGGACCTGGTCGACGGTGCCGGTGCGGATGCCCCGGCGCTCCACGAAGTCCACGGCCTTCTCGTAGTACTCCCGCTGCACTTCGAGGGCCGAGGCCTCACGGCCGCTGGCCAGGCGCACCTTGCGCTGGCCCGTGATGTCGTGCGAGACCTCGCGGATCGCCCGGATCGGGTTCTCCAGCGTCAGGTCGCGCATCACCGTGCCCGCCTCGATCATGCGGAGCACCAGGTCGGTGGCGCCGACCTTGAGCAGCATGGTCGTCTCGGACATGTTGGAGTCGCCGACGATCACGTGCAGCCGCCGGTAGCGCTCGGCGTCGGCGTGCGGCTCGTCCCTGGTGTTGATGATCGGGCGCGAGCGGGTGGTGGCGGAGCTGACGCCCTCCCAGATGTGCTCGGCGCGCTGGCTGACGCAGTAGACCGCGCCGCGCGGGGTCTGGAGGACCTTGCCCGCCCCGCACAGGAGCTGGCGGGTGACCAGGAACGGGATGAGGATGTCCGCCAGCCGGGAGAACTCGCCGTGCCGGGCGACGAGATAGTTCTCATGGCACCCGTAGGAGTTTCCCGCGGAATCGGTGTTGTTCTTGAAGAGATAGACGTCGCCCGCGATTCCCTCCTCGTGCAGGCGGCGTTCGGCGTCGACGAGCAGGCCTTCGAGAATGCGCTCGCCGGCCTTGTCGTGGGTGACCAGCTCGGTCACGTTGTCGCATTCGGGAGTTGCGTATTCCGGATGCGAACCCACGTCGAGGTAGAGACGGGCGCCGTTCCGCAGGAAGACGTTGCTGCTGCGGCCCCATGACACAACACGGCGGAAGAGGTAGCGCGCCACTTCGTCAGGTGACAGTCGGCGCTGTCCCCTGAACGTGCACGTGACGCCGTACTCGTTCTCCAGCCCGAAAATGCGGCGGTCCATGACTGAACATTACGCCCGATGCCCTCAGCTGAAACCGGGTTCGACGGCACGGGTTGGATCATTTTGGTCAACTCCCGCGACGCTTTCCGTACGCCCGCCAGCTGCGAGGACCCGTCGGGTGGCGAGGAGCACCACCAGGGCGGCCACTCCGCCGCCGCCCGCCACGGCGAAGCTGGCCGCGCTGCCGCCCAGTTCGACGGCGGGCCCCGCGACCGCCGTACCGAGCGCGGTGCCGACCCCGAAGGCCGTCACCAGCCAGGAGAAGGCCTCGGTCACGGTGCCGCGCGGGGCGTGCCGGTCGACCACGATGAACGCGCAGGCGATGCACGGCGCGAGGAGGAGTCCCGAGACCACCATGAGCCCCGCCATCGGCACCACACCGGGCACCAGCGTCAGCGGCAGATAGCCGACGGCGAGCAGCGCGACGAGCGAAATCAGCCGTTTCTCGGGAGTTCCGGCCCACTGGCGCGCCCCGTACACCAGACCGCCCAGCAGCGCCCCGAGACCGTTGGCCGCCATCAGCCAGCCGTAGACCGCGTCCCGGCCGTGGTCGTCGGCGTACGCCGAGGCCGCCACGATGATCGCGCCCAGCGCGAGACCGACGAAGAAGAAGGCCCCGAGGAGCGCCAGCAGGCCGGTGGAGCGCAGCGCGCCCAGCCAGTGCGCCTCGCGCGGGGCCGAGCGCCACGCGCGCGAGGGGCGCGAGAGGACCACGGAGAGCGCGCCGAGCACCCCGAGCGCGTTGATCGCGACGAGTGCGGTGGCGGGCGACCACAGGGCGATGCCGAGGGTGACCAGGAGCGGGCCGACGGTGAACATGACCTCCTGGGCTATCGCGTCCATCGCGTACGCCGTGTGCACCTGGTCCTGGCGGGTCAGGACGCTGGGCCACAGCGCCCGGAGTCCGCCTTCGAGGGGCGGCGTGCAGAAGCCCGCCACCAGCATCGCCGCGTACGCCAGGGCGACCGGGTCGATGCCGACGAGGGCCAGGACGCACATGCCGAGCGCGCTGGCCACCGACGCGGGCAGCATCACCCGGGGCTGGCCGTACAGGTCGACCGCGCGGCCGAGCAGGGGCTGCCCGGCGGCGGTGGCCAGGCCGTAGACCGCGGTGAGGGCGCCCGCCAGCGAGTAGCTGCCGCCCTCGGCGCGGACGAACAGCACCACGGCGATGGCCGCCGTGGCGTTCGGCAGCCGCCCGGTCAGGGTTCCCGCCAGCAGTCGCGCGGCGTGCCGCGTCCGGAGGATCTCCAGGTATCCAGCCGCCATGCTCGCCCCTCGATTGGTTGGGTGTTACGTATAACGTGCGACGTCATACGTACCATGTCGACAACCCCCGGGTCCACCCCGGACCGGGGCCGCCCCGCTCCCACACCCCGCCGGAGGACCCGTGAAGACCCAGCCGACCAGCCGGGACGTCGCCCGCGCGGCCGGGGTCTCCCAGGCCACCGTCTCCCTGGTCCTCGGCGACAAGTGGCGCGGCCGGGTCTCGGAGCGGACGGCGGCCCTGGTCCGCGACGCCGCCCGCGACCTCGGCTACCGGCCCAACCTCGCCGCCCGCAGTCTGCGCCTGGGGCGCACCCGCACCGCCCTGCTGGTCGTCCCGGCCCTCACCAACGAGTTCTTCGCCCGGGTCTACACCGGCGCCGCCCGGGTCGCCGCCGAGCACGGCTTCGGTGTGGTCCTCTACCCCTCCCCCGAGGGCGTCGGCCCCGCCCGCGACC
>NZ_JBJHPC010000681.1:0-3574 GCF_045257485.1 Streptomyces sp. YS-3
CCTCCATGGACGCCCGAACCGCACAGCAGATCCTCGCCGAGAACTTCGCCCCCTGGGTRCTCGACCTCGGCCTGACCGTCGAGGAGGCCGGGGCGCGCCGCGCCGTACTGCGGCTGCCGTGGGACGCGCGGCTGGCGCGGGAGGGGGGCGGCATGTCGGGGCAGGCGCTGATGGCCGCCGCCGACACCGCCACCGTCATCGCAGTCTCGGCCGCCCGGGGCGCGTACGTCCCCATGACCACCGTGCAGCAGTCGACCAGCTTCCAGCGCCCGGTCGTCGGCGCGGACGTCCTGGTCGAGGCGCGGATCACCAAGCTGGGGCGGCGCATGGCGTTCGCCGACATCACCCTCACCGCCGAGAACGCCGACGAGCCCGCGGCCCGCGCGAGCACGGTCTACGCGCTCCTCGACTGACCGTACGCCTCCCGGGGGGCCGCACGGGCTCTTGTCTGACGGCCCATCAGATACCACGATGGGCGCGAACGCATCGACGTGACGGGCCGTCAGCCGTGGCGCGCCCGTCCGGACCGAGGAGGCGGCACCGTGGACCCGTACGTGCACACACCCACCGGGGGGCGGCTCGGTTACGGGATGCAGCTTCCCATCCAGTCCCAGAGCACCCTCTACGCCGAACCCTGGGAAGCCGGCGCGACCCCGGGCGACCTCGCGGAGATCGCGCGGGCCGCCGACCGCGCCGGCTTCCACTACCTCGCCACCTGCGACCACGTCGCCATCCCGCGCCGCCTGGCCGGCGCGATGGGCACCACCTGGTACGACCCGGTGGCCACCCTCGCCTACCTCGCGGCCCTCACCACCCGCACGCTGCTCCTCAGCCATGTCGCCGTGGTGGGCCTGCGCCACCCCCTCCTCACCGCCAAGCAGTACGCGACCCTCGACCACCTCAGCGGCGGCCGGCTGGTACTGGGGGTCGGGGCCGGGCACGTACAGGAGGAGTTCGAGGTCCTCGGCGCCGACTTCGCGGGCCGGGGAGCGGTGCTGGACGAGTCCATCGACGCGCTGCGGGCGGCGCTGGGACCGGAGGAGTTCCCCGAGTTCCACGGCGAGCGGTTCGCCTTCTCCGGCCTCGGGCAGCGGCCCCGCCCCGCGCAGGAGCGGGTGCCGATCTGGGTGGGCGGCTCCTCGCCCGCCGCCGTCCGCCGGGCCGCGCTGCGCGGCGAAGGCTGGCTCCCGCAGGGCGATCCGCGCGACCGGCTGCCCCACCAGATCGCGCGGATACGGGAGCTGCGGGAGCGGGCCGGGCTCGACGGCCCGTTCTGCGTGGGCGCCATCGCCGAGCCCCTGTACGTGGGCGAGGCGCGGTGGGACCTCGGGCGCCGCACCCTCAGCGGCAAGCCGGACGCGCTCGCCGACTCCCTGCGCGAGTACGCCGCGCTCGGCGTCCACCAGGTCCAGCTGCGCTTCCGCTCGCGCGGCCGTGCCGAACTCGTCGACCAGATCGCGGCGTTCGCCGCCGATGTGGCCCCCCATCTGAGCTAGGGAGTACGGACATGGGCAAGCTGGACGGGCGGGTCGTCCTCGTCACGGGCGCGGCGCGCGGGCAGGGCGAGCAGGAGGCGCGGCTCTTCGCGGCCGAGGGGGCGAAGGTGGTGGTCGCGGACGTCCTGGACGACCAGGGCGAGGCGGTGGCCGCGGAGCTGGGCGCCGGGTCGGCGCGGTTCGTGCACCTGGACGTGGGCCGGGAGGAGGAGTGGCGGTCCGCGATCGCCACGGCCACGGAGACCTTCGGGCATCTGGACGGACTGGTCAACAACGCGGGCATCCTGCGCTTCAACGAGCTCGTGGCCACGCCGCTGGAGGAGTTCCAGCAGATCGTCCAGGTGAACCAGGTGGGCACGTTCCTGGGCATCAAGCACGCGGCGCCCGAGATCGAGGCGGCCGGCGGCGGCACCATCGTCAACACCGCCTCGTACACCGCGCTCACGGGCATGGCGTACGTCGGCGCCTACGCCGCCACCAAGCACGCCGTCCTCGGCCTCACCCGGGTCGCGGCGGTGGAGCTGGCGGCGAAGGGGATCCGGGTCAACGCGGTGTGCCCCGGCGCGGTGGACACCCCCATGACCAACCCGGCGGCCCTGGATCCGACGGCCGACCCGGAGGAGGCCGGGGCTGCGGTGGGCGAGCTCTACAAGCGGCTGGTGCCGCTGGGCAGGATCGGCCGGCCCGAGGAGGTGGCGGCGCTGGCGCTCTTCCTGACCAGCGAGGACTCCGCGTACATCACCGGCCAGCCGTTCGTGATCGACGGGGGCTGGCTGGCGGGTGTGAGCCTGTTCTGACTGAGCATCAGGTATTGACGGGCGGGGTGGCCCGGTGGAACAGTCGCAGCACCAGATATCTGACGGTACGTCAGAAACTGACCAGACGTGGTGACGACGACAGGGACGGTGAACCGCCTTGGAATTCGGGCTGTTCGTACAGGGTTACGTGCCCGTGGCACGCTCGTCGGTCGACCCCCAGGCCGAGCACAAGGCGCTGATGGAGGAGACCGAGTACGTCATCCAGGCCGACAAGTCCGGCTTCAAGTACGCCTGGGCCTCCGAGCACCACTTCCTGGAGGAGTACTCGCACCTGTCCGCCAACGAGGTCTTCCTCGGCTACCTCGCCCACGCCACCGAGCGCATCCACCTCGGCTCGGGCATCTTCAACCCGCTGGCCGCGGTGAACCACCCGGTCAAGGTCGCGGAGAAGGTCGCGATGCTGGACCACCTCAGCGAGGGCCGCTTCGAGTTCGGCTCCGGGCGGGGTGCGGGCTCCCACGAGATCCTGGGGTTCATGCCGGGGGTCACCGACATGAACCACACCAAGGAGATCTGGGAGGAGACCATCGCGGAGTTCCCCAAGATGTGGCTCCAGGACGAGTACGTGGGGTTCCAGGGCAAGCACTGGTCGCTGCCGCCGCGCAAGATCTTCCCCAAGCCGTACGGGAAGTCGCACCCCGCGATGTGGTACGCGGCCGGGTCCCCGTCGTCGTACGCCATGGCCGCCAGGAAGGGCCTGGGCGTCCTCGGCTTCTCCGTCCAGAAGGTCTCGGACATGGAGTGGGTCCTGGAGCAGTACAAGACGGCGATCCGGGAGGCGGAGCCGATCTCCGACTTCGTCAACGACAACGTGATGGTGACGTCGACGGCGATCTGCGCGGAGACCCACGAGAAGGCGGTGGCCATCGCGGCGGCGGGCGGTCTGAACCGCCTGCAGTCCCTGGTCTTCCGCTACCACGACACGTTCCCGCGGCCGGAGGGGGTGCCGGAGTGGCCCGAGCTGCTGCCCGAGTACACCACGGAGATCATCGAACTCCTCATCGCGGAGGAGCTGATGATCTGCGGTGATCCGGAGGAGGTGACTCGGCAGTGCAAGCGGTGGGAGCAGGCGGGGGCGGATCAGCTGTCGTTCGGGCTGCCCATCGGGGTGCCCTATGAGGACACGATGAATACGATCCGGTTGATCGGGGAGCATGTGATTCCGAAGATCGATACGGATCCTGTGCACAGGACGACCCGATTCCGCGGGTCGGCGGGAGTCTGACCCGGGACTCCGCCCCGAACCCCGCCGACCCGCGG
>NZ_JBJHPC010000682.1:0-3562 GCF_045257485.1 Streptomyces sp. YS-3
TCCCCCGCCCGGGTGATCCGCGCCGTCCAGTACAGCCCCGCCGCCTCCAGCACCCCGGCCAGGGCCAGACAGCCCAGACCCGCCGGGGTGTGGAGCAGCACCCGCAACGGACCCGCGCCCATCGCCGTGCCGAGCAGGAGGCCGAGGGCGGGCAGCAGGGCCAGCAGGACGGCCGTGGTGCGCGGCCCGGTCAGCTGGGCCCTCAGCTCCTCCCGTTGGTCCCGCTCGGCCCGCAGCGCCGCCTCCAGGCGCTCCAGCCCGGCCGCCAGGCCCGCGCCCCCGTCGACCGCCACCTGCCAGCACGCGGCCACTCCGGCCAGTCCCTCCGCGCCCGGTTCGCGGGCGGCCTCCCGCAGGGCCCCGGGCACATCGCCGCCGAACCGAGCCGCCGCCAGCACCAGGGGTTCGGCGGCGCCCAGCGCCTCCGAGTCCCGGGTGGCGAGCGTCAGGGCCCGGCCGGGCTGGCGTCCCGCCCGCAGCTCCCCGGCGACCGCGCCGCACCAGGAGACCACCTCGTCGCCCCGGCGCCACTTCGCCCGTTCGCGCTCCCGGGCCCGCAGCCGCCGCCCCACCAGCGGCACCGCCACCGCCCCGGCGGCCAGCGGCAGCAACGAGTCGGCGAGCACCGCCACGGCCACCGCCGCGGGCAGGCACAGCCACTCCGGACGCGCCTTGGCGCGCAACCGCTCCCAGAGCAGCGCCCACGGCGGCTCGTCCGGTTCCACCGCTCCTCCCGCGAGGATCAGCCGCGCCCTGCGCCGCCCCTGCTCGCGTCCCACCGAGAGCCAGGCCGCCGCGAAGGCGCACGCAGCCGCCGCCGAGACCGGGGTGAGGACGGGCGGGCCCGTCGCCGTCCAGGCGGTCACCACGCACCTCCCAGCAGCACCCGCAGCCGTTCCCAGCCGCGCTCCTGGACGAAGCCGCCCAGGCCCCAGCACAGCGCCGGGACGGCCACCACCAGCCCCGCCGCGTCCCGCTCCAGGACCGTGACCTCGGCGACCCGGCGCCGGCCGGTCCTGTCCCGTACGAGATGGAGGACCACCGAGAGCGCCGCCGCCACCTGGCTGTGCAGGGCCGCCCGGTCGAGCCCGGCCGCCGTGCCCAGCGCCTCCAGCCGGGCGGGGACGTCCGCGGCCGTGTTCGCGTGCACCGTGCCGCAGCCGCCCTCGTGGCCGGTGTTGAGCGCCGCCAGGAGGTCGGTGACCTCGGCGCCGCGCACCTCGCCCACGACCAGCCGGTCCGGCCGCATCCGCAGGGCCTGGCGCACCAGGTCCCGCAGGGTCACCAGGCCCGCGCCCTCCTGGTTGGCGGGCCGTGACTCCAGCCGCACCACATGGGGGTGGTCGGGCCGCAGCTCGGCCGAGTCCTCGGCCAGGACGATGCGTTCGCGCTCGCCCACGAGGCCGAGGAGCGTCGACAGCAGGGTCGTCTTGCCGGAGCCCGTGCCGCCGCTCACCAGGAACGAGACGCGGGCCGCGACGAGGGCCCGCAGCACCCCCTCCCCGCCCGGCGGCACCGTCCCGGCGGCGACCAGCTCGTCCAGGGAGAACGCCCTCGGCCGCACCACCCGCAGCGACAGGCAGTCCGCCCCGACCGCGACCGGTGCCAGCACCGCGTGCATCCGGGTCCCGTCGGGAAGTCGGGCGTCCACCCACGGCCGGGCGTCGTCGAGGCGCCGCCCGGCGACCGCCGCGAGCCGCTGGGCCAGTCGGCGCACCGCGGCCGTGTCACTGAAGCGGACCCCGGTGAGCTCCAGTCCGGCGCCCCGGTCCACCCAGACCCGGTCCGGCGCCGACACCAGGACGTCGGTCACCTCGGGGTCCGCGAGCAGCGGCTCCAGCGGGCCCGTCCCGACCAGCTCGGAGCGCAACTCCTCGGCGCCGCCGAGCACTTCCGCGTCGCCGAGCAGCCGCCCCTGGGCCCGCAGCGCCGCCGCGACCCGGGCCGGGGTCGGCTCGGCCCCGCTCTCCGCGAGCTGCCTGCGCACCGCGTCGAGCAGCGGCCTCGGTGCGTCGGCGGCCCGGCCCGGCGCGCCCGGCGGACCGCCGGGAGGCATCCCGCCGCTCCTGCCCGCAATCATGCGTCCCGTACGCGCGCGTCCCGTACTCATGCGACCGCACCTCCCGTCAGCGCCTGCTCCCAGAAGGCCGTGCAGAAGCGGGAGAGGGGGCCGCGGACCTCGCTGCCCGGCGGGGCGCCCTTCTCCTGGGCCTCCAGCAGGCCGTACTCCACCGGGAGTTCACCGGCCAGGGGCAACCCCAGGGCAGCCGCCACCCACTGCTCGTCGAGCCCCGCCGCGTACGGACCGCGCACCACCGCCCGCAGGTCCCGCAGCACCATGCCGACCGAGGAGGCGACCCGGTTGGCCGCCGCCACCGCCCGCAGTTCGGCGGGGACGACCAGGAGCCCCAGGTCGAGCTGGGCGAGAGCCTCCGCCACCGCGTCGTCCACCCGCCTGGGCAGATCGACGACCACCACGCCGCCGCGTCTGCGCGCAGCCGCGAGGACCGCTCGCATCGCCTCCGCGGGGATCGCCACCGAATCGCCCCGGTCCCAACTGAGGACGCGCAGCGCGTGCAGATGCGGCAGCGACTCCTCCAGCGCTCCTCCGGCGACCCGGCCGCGCGAGGCGGCGAAATCCGGCCACCGTCTGCCTTCGGCCTGCTCGCCCCCGAGCAGCACGTCGAGGCCGCCTCCCAAGGGGTCGCCGTCGATGAGCATGGTGCGCCGCCCGGTCCTGGCCGCGGTCACCGCCAGGGCGCAGGCGAGCGTCGAGGCACCGGCCCCGCCCCGTCCGCCGACGACGCCCACGGTGAGCGCCTGGCGGCCCACGCCCTCCGCCGCGTCCGCGATCCGGTCGACGAGCCACTGCTCCGCGTCGGGCAGCCGCAGCACATGGTCGGCGCCGATCTCCACCGCGCGCCGCCACACGCCCGGGTCGTCCTGGTCCCTGCCGACGAGGAGGACTCCGCGCCTTCGCGCGGCGCCGCGCACCCGGGCCGCCGCGTCGTCCCCGACGAGGATCAGCGGTGCGCTCTCCCAGCCGGACCGGCGCTCGGGCACCGAGTGGTGGACCTCCGGTTCGACTCCCGCGGCGGCGCACAGCCGCAGCAGATCGTCGAGCAGCGCCTCGTCCTCGGTCACGATCAGCGGCCCCGGGCGCCTTCCCTGAACACCCGGTGACCGGTCGGACACGAAGGGTCCGTCCATGATCTCCGCCCCCTCTCACTGCGATTCCTGGCATCCGCGGATCTCGCGAACTGGAATCACGGTGGAGCGGTTCCGGAAATCAAGTGGATCTTGGGCGAAAACTGTGGACAACTCGCCGGTTGTGAATATTCCGTTCACCTATACCGGTGACTTCCGGAGCGCACCGGAACCGTTACGCTCGGTGACGAGTCTGGACAGGTGTGAGGGAGGAGCCGACGCGGCCCGAGGGAGGGGAAGGATCGTGCGGGAGGCCCGAAAATGCATCCGGACATGCGACGACCCCCGCCGGGGGGGAGAGCGGGGGTCGTCGCATGTCCGGATGCATTTTCGGGCCTCCCGCACGATCCTTCCC
>NZ_JBJHPC010000683.1:0-3555 GCF_045257485.1 Streptomyces sp. YS-3
CCCCACTCGCCCCCACCCCCGGAGCTCGGCGGGGAGGCTCAAACCACCAGCAGCACCTTCCCCACATGCCCGCTGGCCTCCAGCACCCGGTGCCCCTCCGCCGCGTCGGCCATCCGCACCGTCCGGTCCACCACCGGCCGCACCTGCCCAGCAGGGATCAGCGGCCACACATGCTCCCGGACCGCCGCCACGATCGCCGCCTTCTCCTCCGCCGGCCGCCCCCGCAGCGTCGTCGCCGTCACCGCGGCCCGCTTCGCCATCAGCGCCCCGAGGTTGAGCTCGCCCTTCACACCGCCCTGCATCCCGATGACGGCCAGCCGCCCGTTGACGGCCAACGCCCGTACGTTCCGGTCGAGATACTTCGCCCCGATGATGTCGAGGATGACGTCCGCCCCCGCCCCGCCCGTCGCCTTGCGGATCTCCTCCACGAAGTCCTGCTCGCGGTAGTCGATGAGGATGTCCGCCCCCAGCTCCGCGCACCGCGCCAGCTTCTCGGGACCACCCGCCGTGACGGCGACCCGCGCCCCCACCGCCTTGGCGAGCTGGATCGCCATCGTGCCGATCCCGCTCGCCCCGCCGTGCACCAACAGCGTCTCGCCGGGCCGCAGATGGGCCACCATGAACACGTTGGACCACACCGTCGAGACGGCCTCGGGCAGCGACGCCGCCACCGTCAGCTCCACACCCTCCGGCACCGGCAGCAACTGCCCCACCGGCACGGCAACCTTCTCCGCGTACCCGCCACCGCTCAGCAGCGCGCACACCTCGTCTCCGACGGACCACCCGGACACCCCGGGCCCGAGCGCCACGATCCGTCCGGAGCACTCCAGCCCCGGATACGGGGACGCCCCCGGCGGCGGCTCATAGTGCCCCTGCCGCTGCAACACATCCGCACGGTTGACGGCCGCCGCCGCCACCTCGACGAGGACCTCGCCCTCACCCGCCACGGCATCGGGCACCTCGGCCCACACCAGCGCTTCGGGACCACCCGGCTCAGGAATCGTGATCGCATGCATGCGGCCGACGCTACTCCGCCGCACCGGCCGAGGACGCCCCGCCCGCCCGTACGATCGTGATCAGCCGGTCCGTCAGCTGGAGCGGGCTGGCCCGGACGTCGTCGTACGCCAGCAGCCGGTGCCCCCGCAGCACGCTGACCGTGAGGTCCTCCGTCTCCCGGACCCCACGCCCCACCTCGCTCTTGCGCACCGGCCGCTCCACGATGTCGAGCCCGCTGCCCTGCTGGATCAGGTCCTCCATCACCGTGCCCGCGCTCGGGCTGAGCACGGAGAGCCCGAGCAACCGCCCCGCCGCGCTCGCGCTGGTGATCACCCCATCGGCGCCGGACTGCCGCAGCAGCGGGGCGTTCTCCTCCTCCCGCACAGCCGCGACGATCTTCGCCCCACGGTTGAGCTGGCGTGCCGTCAGCGTCACCAGCACCGCCGTGTCGTCGCGCTGGGTGGCGATCACGACCTGCCGGGCCTTCGGCAACTCCGCGCGCAGCAGCACATCACTGCGCGTCGCGTCCCCGATCACCCCGACGAACCCCTCGGCGTTGGCGGCCTCGATCACCTTCGCGCTGGGGTCGACGACGACGACCTGCTCCTTCTTCAGCCCGGTCGCGCAGAGCGTCTGGATCGCCGAACGGCCCTTCGTCCCGAAGCCGACGACGACGGTGTGGTCTCGCAAGTTCGCCTTCCAGCGGTTGAGCCGCCACTCCTCCCGGGTCCGCTCCGTGAGGACCTCAAGAGTCGTACCGACCAGGATGATCAGAAACAGCACGCGCAGCGGCGTGATCAGCAGGATGTTGGTGAGCCTGGCACTGTCGCCGTACGGGACGATGTCGCCGTACCCCGTCGTGGAGAGCGTGACGGTGGCGTAGTACGCGGCGTCCAGCAGATCCAGCGAGCCGTCGGCGTTGTCGTGGTAGCCCGCACGGTCGATCCAGACGATGAAGGTGGTCAGCACCAGCACGCCGAGCGCCATCAGCAGCCGCTTGCCGACCTGCCGCAGCGGCCGGTCCACCACTCGGCGCGGCAGTTTCACCCGCCGGGTAACCAGATTCTCGCCCGCCTGCCGGGCCATGGCGTCCTGGCCGGGCAGTTTCACGTGAAACACCGTTCGTGGACAGGCGAGTTGAGGCGCAGGTGCGGGCAGGTGAAGTGCGGGTGCGTGAGGTGCGGGCGCGGTGTTTCACGTGAAACACCCGTCCGCCGCAGGCGACTTGAGACCGGACGCAGCGAACAACGCGGCGGCTGCGTCCTCTCCACGACTCCCGCACCCGCATGTTTCACGTGAAACACCCTTCCCCCGCTCCCAGTTGTCCCCACGGCAGATCCAGGACCTCGACTTCCTGCCCCGCCTTCGCCCCGCCGGGCGGTACGACCGCCAGCCCGTCCGCCGCCGCGATCCCGCGCAGCATGGCCGGGCCGTTGTAGTGCAGCGGCACGGCCTCATCGCCCCGGTGCACCACGGGCACGAGCCGGGTGTCGTACGGATGCCCGTGCACCTCGTCGCGCAGCGCGGCGGTGTACGGACCGGTGGACGCGGCACCACCCGGGTATCCCGCGAGCTCCCGCAGCAGCGGTTCGGCGAGGGTGAGCAGCGCGGAGACGGCCGCGAGCGGATTGCCGGGCAGCCCCACCAGGTGCTTCCCGGCGGCGATCCGGGCCAGCAGCATGGGGTGCCCGGGGCGGACGGCGACCCCGTCCACCAGCAGCTCGGCCCCCATCGTCCGCAGCACGGGATGCACATGGTCGACGGGACCGGCCGCCGTACCGCCGGTCGTCACCACCAGGTCGGCCGCCGAGCCATCCACGGCCGCGTGCAGTACCTCGGCGTCGTCCTTGAGCCGCCGCGTGGCGACGACCTCGGCGCCGAGCATCCGCAGCCAGGGACCCAGCATCGGCCCCAGGGCGTCCCGGATCAGCCCTTTGCGCGGCAGCCCCTCGGCCAGCAGTTCGTCACCGAGAACGAAGATCTCCACGCGGGGCCGTGGCACGGTGCTCAGCTCGTCGTACCCGGCCGCCGCCGCCAGCCCCAGCACGGCCGGGGTGACCAGCGCGGACGCCGGAAGCAGCCGGTCCCCGGAACGGCACTCCTGGCCGCGCGGGCGAATGTCCTGCCCGGTGACGACCTCCCGCTGCGCATGGAGCACCGCCTTGGCCTCGTCCGTACGCGCGTGCTCGCTGCGGATGACGGCGGTCGCCTCGGCGGGGATACGCGCGCCGGTGGCGATCCGTACGGCTTCCCCGTCCGCCAGCGCGGCGGGCGCGGCGTGTCCGGCGAGGATGCCGTCGGCCGTGTCCCGGATCCGCCAGGGCCCGGGGCCCGCGACGACCCAGCCGTCCATGGCGGAGGTGTCGAAGGACGGCAGGTCGGTGAGGGCCGTGAGGGGGGTGGCCAGGGTTTCCCCCAGGGCCCGGTCGAGGGGCACCCGGTGGCTGCGGCGGGGCGCCGCCCGGCCGGCCGCGACGGCGGCGTCCCTGGCGTGGTGCCAGGGCGCGGCGCGGTGGCGGTGGCGCGGGCGGGGGCGGGAGTCCGGTGCGGGAACGGGAG
>NZ_JBJHPC010000684.1:0-3541 GCF_045257485.1 Streptomyces sp. YS-3
CGCCTCGCCCCGCCTCGCCCCCGGCTGCCGCCCCCGCGGCTGCCGCGCCCCGGCGCGCCGGGTGCACGGGCGGCGCGTGCGCTATGTGATCGGTTCGGAGCCGGGCCAGGTCAACGGGATGCGATGGCGCGGCCTGCCCTGAGCGCCGCCTGAGCCCGCGCCCCCTCGGGGGCGGGGAACCGCGCGACCAGCCCCCCGCGGTCTGCTGTCGCGCACTCGGCTCACCCTGTACGGCGCCTGGGCGGATCCGTGACCACACGCAACCCAGGACCGGGGCCATACCGCCCCGGGGAGGTATCCCCATGTCCCAAGAGCACGAGTTCTTCATCCCGGACCCGGAGGGTCAAGTCCCCACCGTCGAGGGCTACTTCGGCGCGTTCGGCGGCAAGTTCATCCCCGAGGCCCTCGTCGCCGCGGTCGACGAGGTCGCCGTCGAGTACGAGAAGGCCAAGGCCGACCCCGCCTTCGCCGCCGAGCTCAACGACCTCATGGTCAACTACACCGGCCGCCCGAGCGCGCTGACCGAGGTGCCCCGGTTCGCCGAGCATGCCGGCGGCGCCCGGGTCTTCCTCAAGCGCGAGGACCTGAACCACACGGGCTCGCACAAGATCAACAACGTGCTGGGCCAGGCGCTGCTCACCCGGCGCATGGGCAAGACCCGCGTCATCGCCGAGACGGGCGCGGGCCAGCACGGCGTCGCCACCGCGACCGCCTGCGCCCTCTTCGGCCTCGAATGCACCATCTACATGGGCGAGGTCGACACCCTGCGCCAGGCGCTCAACGTCGCCCGGATGCGGATGCTCGGCGCCGACGTCGTCCCCGTGAAGTCCGGCAGCCGCACCCTGAAGGACGCCATCAACGAGGCGTTCCGCGACTGGGTCGCCAACGTGGACCGCACCCACTACCTGTTCGGCACGGTCGCGGGCCCGCACCCGTTCCCGGCCATGGTCCGCGACTTCCACCGGGTCATCGGCGTCGAGGCCCGCCGCCAGCTCCTGGAGCGCACGGGCAGGCTCCCCGACGCGGCCGTCGCCTGCGTCGGCGGCGGCTCCAACGCCATCGGGCTCTTCCACGCCTTCATCCCGGACGCGGACGTACGCCTGATCGGCTGCGAGCCCGCCGGGCACGGCATCGAGACCGGCGAGCACGCGGCGACCCTGACCGCGGGCGAGCCGGGCATCCTGCACGGCTCGCGCAGCTACGTCCTTCAGGACGACGAGGGCCAGATCACCGAGCCGTACTCGATCTCGGCCGGTCTGGACTACCCGGGCATCGGGCCCGAGCACTCCTACCTCAAGGACATCGGCCGCGGCGAGTACCGCGCGGTGACCGACGACGCCGCCATGCAGGCGCTGCGGCTGCTCTCGCGCACCGAGGGCATCATCCCGGCCATCGAGTCGGCGCACGCCCTCGCGGGCGCGCTCGACGTCGGCAAGGAGCTCGGCAAGGACGGCCTGATCGTGATCAATCTGTCCGGTCGCGGCGACAAGGACATGGACACGGCCGCCCGCTACTTCGGCCTGTACGGCACCGACGCCGAGGTGGCCGCCGACGCCGCGGGCCTCGCCGAGATCGAGGGAGACGCCAAGTGAGCGGGAACGTGCGACTGCTGAGCGACACCCTCGCCAAGGCGAAGGCCGAGGACCGCGCCGCGCTCATCGCCTACCTGCCGGCCGGGTTCCCGACCGTCGACGGCGGCATCGACGCCGTCAAGGCCGTCTTCGAGGGCGGCGCGGACATCGTCGAGGTCGGTCTGCCGCACAGCGACCCGGTCCTGGACGGGCCGGTCATCCAGACCGCCGACGACATCGCCCTCAAGGGCGGGGTGAAGATCGCCGACGTGCTGCGCACGGTCCGCGAGGCGCACACCGCCACCGGCAGGCCGGTGCTGGTGATGACCTACTGGAACCCCATCGACCGGTACGGCGTGGAGCGCTTCACCGCCGAGCTCGCCGAGGCGGGCGGCGCCGGCTGCATCCTGCCCGACCTGCCGGTCCAGGAGTCCGCGCTGTGGCGCGAGCACGCCGACAAGCACGGCCTCGGCACGGTCTTCGTGGTCGCGCCCAGCAGCAAGGACGAGCGGCTCGCGCGGATCACGGCGGCCGGCTCCGGCTTCGTGTACGCGGCGTCCCTGATGGGCGTCACCGGCACGCGCGCGTCGGTCGGCGCCCAGGCCGAGGACCTGGTGCGGCGCACCCGGGCCACTACCGAGCTCCCCGTCTGCGTCGGCCTCGGCGTCTCCGACGCGGACCAGGCCCGGGAGGTCGCCGCCTTCGCCGACGGCGTGATCGTCGGCTCGGCGTTCGTGCAGCGGCTGCTCGACGCGCCGGACCACGCCGCGGGCCTCGCCGCCGTGCGCGCCCTCGCGGGTGAACTCGCCGAGGGCGTACGCCGTACGCCGTAAGGGTGTAGGCCGTACGCCGCAACGCTCCGTAACCCCTTCCGGTTCGGACGGACCCGGAACGCGTTAGCTCGTACGGGTGGATCTGGGACCGGGGAGGCACGTGGGTGCCTCCCCGGTTCGTTGCTGCGGGTGTGAGCGAGAAGAACCAAGAAGGCAAGAGAACGGCCCGCGAGCGGCTGGCCCAGGAGCGCGAGCGGCAGCGGACCCATGACCGCCGCAGACGCACGATGATCGTCGCCGCGGCGGTGGTGTGCGTCCTCGGGCTCGCCGCGGTGATCGGCGTGATCGCCGCCAACACCAAGAGCGGCGGCAAGAAGAGCACGGCGGGCCCGCTGCTCGCGCCCGCCGGAGCGGAGGGCAAGGACAGACTCGCCATCCCGGTGGGCGCCGCCGACGCGCCGTCCACGCTCACGGTCTGGGAGGACTTCCGCTGCCCGGCGTGCGCCGCGTTCGAGAACGGCTTCCGGTCCACGGTCCACGAGCTGGAGGACAGTGGCGCGCTCCGCGTCCAGTACCACCTCGCCACCCTGATCGACCGCAACCTCGGCGGCAGCGGCTCGCTGCGCGCGGCGAACGCGGCGGGCTGCGCGCAGGACGCCGGGAAGTTCTCGGCGTACCACGACGTGCTCTACACCAACCAGCCCCAGGAGACGAACGACGCGTACGGGAAGAACGACAAGCTGATCGAGCTGGCCCGGAAGGTCCCCGGCCTGGACACGGCCACCTTCCGCTCCTGCGTGGAGGAGGGAAAGCACAACAGCTGGGTCACCAAGTCAAACGACGCGTTCCAGAACGGCGGCTTCAGCGGGACACCGACGGTCCAGCTGAACGGGGAGTCGGTCTTCCCGCAGAAGGGCAGCGAGCAGATCAGCCCGGCGAACCTGAAGAAGTGGGTCGCCGAGGCGAACAAGGGCAAGCAGCCGGGCACGGCCTCGCCGTCGGTGGCGACCGCGGCCCCGAGCTCCCCGGCCGCGGGCGCGCCCGCCACCGGGTCCGGGACGCCGAAGCCGAAGGCCCCGCACGGGCCCGGGCCCGCGGGCGCCCGCGGCCGGGGAGCTCGGGGCCGCGGTCGCCACCGACGGCGAGGCCGTGCCCGGCTGCTTGCCCTTGTTCGCCTCGGCGACCCACTTCTTCAGG
>NZ_JBJHPC010000685.1:0-3522 GCF_045257485.1 Streptomyces sp. YS-3
GCCCCCAGCTCCTCCAGCGCCCCGTCCGTCAGTCGGTAGACCGTCCACTCGTCCTGGGGACGGGCCCCCAGCGACTCGTAGAAGGCGATGGACGGGGTGTTCCAGTTCAGGACCGACCACTCCAGACGGCCGTAGCCGCGGGCCACGCAGATACGGGCCAGTTCCGTCAGGAGGGCCTTGCCGTGGCCGCCGCCGCGCAGTTCGGGGCGGACGTACAGGTCCTCCAGGTAGATGCCGTGCACCCCGCGCCACGTGGAGAAGTTGAGGAACCACAGCGCGAAGCCCGCGGGCTCGCCGGTGTCGGTCTCGGCGATGTGCGCGTACGCCGCGGGGTGCTCGCCGAACAGGGCCTCGCGCAACTGCTCCGGCGTCGCCCGCGCCTCGTCCGGGCACTTCTCGTACGCGGCCAGTTCGCGGACCATGGCGTGGATGACGGGTACGTCTTCGGGCGTCGCGGTACGAATCATGGCCGCAGGTTAGCCGGGCGGCGGCGGACCGGTCGCGGGGGTTCCGCTCCCCGGACGGGGCTCAGCGGGACCGCAGCCGCAGCGCCACCTCCAGCTGCTCCGGGGCGAGCGTGTCCTCGCCCTCCTCGATGTCCCAGAGGCAGTTCTGCAGCACCCGTCCCAGCGTCCAGGCGCGCGCCCGGGAGCGGTCCAGGCCCAGCACGTCGGTCAGCGCGTCGAAGCGCCACCGCACCTCCGCCGCGTCGAAACGGTTGACCAGCGCGGGCAGCAGCTCGAAGCCCGGGTCGCCCGCCAGCGGCTTGGGGTCGATGGCGAGCCACGGCTCGCGGCCGGCGGCCAGGACGTTGTCGTAGTGCAGGTCCCAGTGCAGCAGCCGGTCGCCCGGCTCGGCCGCCACCTCGCGTACGGCCGCCGCGCAGTCCGCCAGCAGTCGCCGCTCGGCCCGGTCGCGCAGCGCGCGCACCACCCGCGGGGTCCGCTCCAGCATCCGGGCGGCGCTGTCCGCCAGCCGGCGCATCCCGGGCGGCGCGGGCACGGACGTGAGCCGGGACAGCAGCCCCGCGATCACCCGGACCGCTTCGCGGGAGTCCGCCACCGCCGACAACGGGCGGGCGGAGTCGAGGCGTTCGAGGAGCATCGTGCCCGTCCCGGCGTCGTGGCGCAGCAGGCGCACCGCCCCCGCCCCGTCCCACACCCGCAGGGCCACCGGTTCGCCCTCGGTCTCCTCGTCGGGCGGCTGGAGCTTGAGGACCGCCGGGGTGCCGTCCGCGGCGGTCACTGGAAGCACCAGCGCGCACATCCCGTACATCGGGGGTCCGGCGCCCAGGCGCAGCCCCCAGCGCGAGAGGAACTCCTCCGCCCGGCCGGGCAGCGCGGCGAGGAAGGCGCGGTCCGCCTCGTCGCCGTCCCTCCCCCTCGCGATCAGCTCATCGGGAATGTCGATCACCCGGCCGACCCTACCGCCGTGCGTGAATCGGTCCATGAGCCGATTTCCCGGGCCGGGCCCCCGCCGCGCGGCCGGCGGCGTCCGGCGGTACGTCCGACGCGCCCCCGGCACGTACCTCTGGCTGGCCGTCCTGTTCGGGACCACCATCGCCCTGCACCACATGTCGCCGGAGTTCGAGCAGGACTTCCTGCGGCAGCGCTCCACCAACATCCACGAGCTGTCGGCCAACCCGGTCCGTGTCCTGATCGCCAGTGCCCTGTGGATCGACGGCGGTCACTGGCTCCCGTACGCCGTCCTCTACTCCGTCTTCCACGCGCAGGCCGAACACTGGCTCGGCACCCGCCGCTGGCTCGCGGTCGTCGTCCTCGCGCACGTGGTGGCGACCTACCTCAGCGAGGGCGCGCTGCTGTGGGCGGTCCACCACGACCTGGCCCCGCGCTCGGCCCTCAACACCCTGGACGTGGGGGTGAGTTACGCCCTGGCGGGGGTCGTCGGCGTACTGGCCTACCGTCTGGCGCCGCCCTGGCGGTACGGCTATCTGGGCGGTGTCCTCGTCCTGTACGGCACCCCGCTGCTCACCGGCCGCACCTTCACGGACCTGGGCCACTTCACCTCCGTCCTGGTCGGGCTGGCCTGCCATCCGCTCGTACGGGGAAGGGGCGCGCCCTGGGACCCGGTGGCCGGGGCCAGGTCGGCCGCCGGGCGGCTCCGGCGCCCCTGAGCGGCGACGCGGATTCCCGGGGCCACGGATTCCGTAGCTGCGGATTCCGTATCTGGACAGGGCTCATCCGGCGGTGTACCAACAAGCCCCATGAGCACGCGGACGATCAACGGCGGCATCTCCTTCTGGTACGCGCAGGACGGCATCCCCACCCCGCGCGAGCCCCTGACGGGCGACGCGACGGCGGACGTCGTCATCGTGGGCGGCGGCTACACGGGGCTGTGGACGGCGTACTACCTCAAGAAGGCCGTGCCCTTCCTCAATATCACCGTTCTGGAGGCCCGCTTCTGCGGATACGGTGCCTCCGGCCGCAACGGCGGCTGGCTCTACAACGGCATAGCGGGCCGCGACCGGTACGCGAAGCTGCACGGCCACGAGGCCGCCGTGCGCCTCCAGCGGGCCATGAACGACACGGTCGGGGAGGTCGTGCGGGCCGCCGCCGAGGAGTCGATCGACGCCGACGTGCATCAGGGCGGGGTGCTGGAAGTCGCCTATACCCCGGCCCAGTTGGGCCGCCTGAAGGCCTTCCACGCCGCTGAGATCGCCTTCGGGGAGAAGGACCGGCTGCTGCTGGGGGCCCGTGAGACGGCCGAGCGCGTCCGGGTCGCCGGGGCCGTCGGCTCCGCCTGGACCCCGCACGGCGCCCGCGTCCACCCCGTGAAGCTGCTCAAGGGGCTGGCGGCGGCCGTGGAGGCGCTGGGGGTGACCGTCCACGAGTCGACGCCGGTGACCGAGATCCGCCCCAAGCACGCGGTCACGCCTTACGGCACGGTCCGCGCCCCGTACGTGCTGCGCTGCACCGAGGGGTTCTCCGCCTCCCTGAAGGGCCTGCGCCGCACCTGGCTGCCGATGAACTCCTCCATGGTCGCCACCGAGCCGCTGCCGGCGGAGCTGTGGGAGACGATCGGCTGGGAGGGCCGCGAGACGCTGGGCGACATGGCGCACGCGTACATGTACGCGCAGCGCACCGCCGACGACCGGATCGCGCTGGGCGGGCGCGGGGTGCCCTACCGCTTCGGCTCCCGCACCGACAACGACGGCCGTACCCGGCCGGAGACGGTCGAGGCCCTGCGCGACGTCCTGATCCGCTTCTTCCCCCAGCTCGCCGGGGTCGACATCACCCACGCCTGGTCGGGGGTGCTGGGGGTGCCGCGCGACTGGTGCGCCACGGTGACCCTCGACCGCTCGACGGGCCTCGGCTGGGCGGGCGGCTACGTCGGCTCGGGCGTGGCCACCGCCAACCTCGCCGCCCGCACCCTGCGCGACCTGGTCCAGCAGGACTCCGGCCAGGCCGGCCCCACCGAGCTGACCGCGCTGCCATGGGTCGGCCACCGGGTGCGCCGCTGGGAGCCGGAGCCGTTGCGGTGGGTGGGTGTGCGGGGGATGTA
>NZ_JBJHPC010000686.1:0-3516 GCF_045257485.1 Streptomyces sp. YS-3
CATCTGCGGCTGCACACCGCCTTCCAGGAGAGCTGACCATGACCGCCACCGCCATCGCCGACACCACCGGGTTCTGCGCGCTCCTGGAGGACGAGCTCGGTATCCGTATCGCCCCCGAGGACCTGGACCGGCCACTGGACGAAGTGGCCGAGTGGGACTCGGTCCATCTGCTGCGCCTGGTCACCGTGGTGGAGAACGTCACCGGCCGCCGTATCCCGGTGGCCGGTCTCCTGGAGGCCGTGACCTTCCAGCAGATGTACGAGGTGGTGCGCGCGTGACCGGGGAGGCCGCGGTGGCGCGTTGCCTCGTCCGGGCGCCGCGCGAGGACGCGGCGCTGCGGTTGTTCTGCTTCCACCACGCGGGCGGCAGCGCCTCGTTCTACGGTCCCTGGCCGTCCCGGGTCGTGCCCGGCGTCGACGTCCTGCCGGTGCAGCTGCCCGGCCGCGAGTCCCGTCTGCGCGAACGGCGGTTCCAGGACGCGGGGACCGCGGCCGGGGCCCTCGCGGACGAACTCGCGCCATGGCTGGACCGCCCGTACGCGGTGTACGGGCACAGCATGGGCGCGCTGCTCGCCTTCGCGGTGGTGGCGGCCCGGATGCGGGCGGGGGGCCGGGCGCCGCTCGCCGTGTTCGTCGGCGCGTACGCGGCCCCGCACCTCACTCCGCCGCTGCCGCCCGCCGATCTGTACGGCGACGCGGACCTCGCCCGGCTGCTGGTGGACGTGGGCGGGCTGCACCCGCAGTTCCTGGGGCGCGCCGACTGGCTGCGGGCGCTGCTGCCCGTGGTCCGGGACGATCTGCGGATCTGCGCCAGCCACCGGGAGGCGGGACTGCCGGACCCGGCCGAGGAGGGGCAGCGGCTGCCGCTGGACATCCGGGCCTTCGCGGGCGCGGACGACGCGCTCGTGGACGCCGGGGCGGTGCACGCCTGGGAGCGGTACGGACGCGCGTTCCGGCTCACGACGGTGCCGGGCGGCCACTTCTTCCCGCGCGAGGCCCCCGAGCCCTTCTTCGAGGAGCTCAACCGCTCGCTGACCGGGCTGCTCGCCGAAGCCCGTCGGGCCCCCGTGTGACGGGCTGCCTCACCGTGGCCCCACCACGCGCGGCACCCCGGCCATGCGCCGCCGCGCCGCACCGGCGTTCTTCTCGTACAGCGCGCGCTGTTCGTCCACTCCGGGCATGATCCACAGCGGGCGCGAGGAGCCGTCGGCGAAGGCGAGCCCCTCGGTGTCGGGGCGCAGCCCGGTGAGGGTGAGCGCGAAGGACTCCTGGTAGTCGACGGCGCCGTCGGCGGTGAGGCGGAAGGGGCGGTCGTGGCCCGGGTAGATGACATCGGCCTCCCCCACCACCCGGTCGATGCTGCGGGCCGCGAGGTCGGCGTCCCAGAAGACCAGCGGGTTGCGGCGGGTGGTGGCCACGTACGCGAAGTGCAGGGCGTCGCCGGTGATCGCGGCGACCCCGGCGTCGGTGTCGACCAGGACGCCGATGCTGCCGGGCGAGTGGCCGGGCAGGGCCATGACGCGGACGCCGGGCAGGATCTCCTCACCGTCCGCCACCTCGCGGACGGGCAGTTGCTCCAGGAGCAGCCCGGTCCAGGCGGGGGTCGCCCAGTCGTTGGAGTGCGGCGCGTGGGCGTAGCGCCGTTCGTCGCCGTGGAGGAGGAGCTCGGCGCGGGGGAACAGGTCGATGTTCTGCACATGGTCCCAGTGGGCGTGGGTGAGCACCACGGTGTCGATGTCCGCCGCGGTGAGGCCGTGGGCCGCGAGCGCCGCCCACAGATGGGGGCGGCGGCCGACGTGGGCGGCGTCGACCAGGACGGTACGGGGGCGGCCGGTGGCGTCGGCGCCCCGGACCAGGAAGACGCCGCAGAAGGCGGGGTAGCCCTGGTCGGTGTCGATGGCGAAGCCGGGCAGGAGGATGTCGATCGTCGGCATGGGGCTCCCTTGGGTGTGGCCGCAGTCGAGGCGCGGCGGCTGGTCCGGTGTCAGCCGTCGGCCGCCTCGTGGAGGGCGGCGCGCAGCGCGTCGAGGCTGTGCGGGTTGGCGAGGGTGGACAGGTCGCCGGGTTCGTCCTGGGTGGCGCAGTCACGGATGAGGCGGCGCATCACCTTGCCGGTGCGGGTGCGGGGCAGTTCGGGCAGGGCGAGGACCCGGCTGGGCCGGAAGGCGGGCCCGAGCGCCTCGGCCACGCGCGCCCGGATCCGGTCGGCCTGCGGCACCGACAGCGTCCCGGTCGCGGGCACCACGAAGCACCAGAGCGCCTCGCCCTTCACCGGGTGCGGCACCCCGACCGCCGCCGCCTCGGCCACGGCGGGGTCCTGCAGCGCGGCCTCCTCGACCTCGGCGGGTCCCAGCCGCTTGCCGGCCACCTTCATCACGTCGTCGAGGCGCCCGTGCACGAACCACTCACCGTCCGAGCGGGACACCAGGTCGCCGTGGGACCAGCGGCCGGGCCTGCGGCCGAAGTAGGTGCGGGCGAAGCGCTCGGGCGAGCGCCACAGGCCCCGGGTCATGCCCGGCCAGGACTGGCGCACCACCAGCTCGCCCATCTCGCCCTCGCCGGCCTCGCCGCCGTCGGCGTGCTCGATGACCGCGTCGATGCCGAGGCACGGTCCGGTGAAGCCGCACGGCGTCTGGGGGACGGTGGGCGCGGACGCCAGGAGCGAGCCGCCCACCTCCGTACCGCCGCTGATGTTGATGACGGGGCAGCGCCCGCCGCCGACCTCCTGGGAGTACCAGCGCCAGGCGTCCTCGGTCCAGGGTTCGCCGGTGGAGCCGAGGATGCGCAGCCGGGACGAGGTGGGCGCGGGCGCCCCGGTCGCCATCAGGGCCCGCGCGAGGCTGGGCGAGCTGCCGAAGACGCTGACCCGGTGCTCCCGCAGGAGCCGTCCCAGCCGGTCCGGGCCGGGGTGGTCGACGGCGCCCTCGTACGTGAGGACGCAGGCGCCCGCGAGGGTGCAGCCGATCACGACCAGCGCGAACATGATCCAGCCGGGGTCGGTGACCCAGAACGCCACGTCGTCGGGGCGCACATCGAGGTTGTAGCGGACCTCGGAGCCGACCTGGACGGGGAATCCGCCGTGGGTGTGGACGGCGCCCTTGGGGCGCCCGGTGGTGCCGGAGGTGTAGAGGAGGAGGAAGGGCGCGTCGGCTTCCAGCGGAACGGTCTCGGCGGGCTCCGCCTCGGTGAGCGCCCGCCAGGCGGTGGTGGCCGGGGCGGGCGCGGGCGCGGTGCCGGGCGGCTCGTCGGCGACGACCACCAGGTGGGTCACGTCCGGGACCCGCTCCGCCGCCGCGCGGGCGACCGGCAGCATCTCGTACCGTCTGCCGTGCCGGGTGGTGGAGCCGGCCGTGACCAGCACCCGCGCCCCGGCGTCGGCGAGGCGCACCGCCAGGGCGTCGGCGCCGAAGCCGGAGAACACCGGGACGAGGACGGCGCCGACGCGGGCACAGGCGAAGAGCAGCAGGAAGGCCTCGGGACCGGGCGGCAGATATCCCGCCACCCGGTCCCCCTCCCC
>NZ_JBJHPC010000687.1:0-3497 GCF_045257485.1 Streptomyces sp. YS-3
CCGCACACCTCCCCCACCGTCGCCCGCGCCGCCAGCGCCGTCCTCATCGGGTACAGGACGTTCGCCCGCACACCTCCCCCACCGTCGCCCGCGCCGCCAGCGCCGTCCTCATCGGGTACAGGACGTTCGCCGTGCCCTCGGCGGCCCGGCGCAACTCTTCCAGCGCCGCGGCCACCGCCGCCCCGTCGCGCTCCGCGCGCAGCCGCGCCAGCCGGGACGCCTGGCGCGCCTCGATCTCCGGGTCCACCCGCAGCGGCTCGTACGGCTCCTCCGCGTCCAGGCGGAACCGGTTCACCCCGACCACCACCCGCTCCCCGCTGTCCGTCTCCCGGGCGATCCGGTACGCCGAGCGCTCGATCTCCCCCTTCTGGAAACCCCGCTCGATCGCGCTCACCGCCCCGCCCAGGTCCTCGACCCGCTCCATCAGCGCCAGCGCCGCCGCCTCCACGTCGTCGGTCATGGACTCCACCACGTACGAACCGGCGAAGGGGTCGACGGTCGCCGTCACATCCGTCTCGTAGGCGAGGACCTGCTGCGTACGAAGGGCCAGGCGCGCGCTCTTCTCGGTGGGCAGCGCGATCGCCTCGTCGAAGGAGTTGGTGTGCAGCGACTGGGTGCCGCCCAGCACCGCCGCCAGGCCCTGCACGGCGACCCGGACGAGGTTCAGCTCGGGCTGCTGGGCGGTCAGCTGCACCCCGGCGGTCTGGGTGTGGAAGCGCAGCATCCACGACCTGGGGTCCTTCGCGCCGAAGTCCTCCCGCATCACCCGCGCCCAGATCCGGCGGGCCGCACGGAACTTGGCGACCTCCTCCAGGACCGTGGTGCGCGCGACGAAGAAGAACGACAGGCGCGGGGCGAACTCGTCCACGTCCATCCCGGCCGCGACCGCGGTCCGCACGTACTCGATGCCGTCGGCCAGGGTGAACGCGATCTCCTGCGCGGGCGTGGCCCCCGCCTCGGCCATGTGGTAGCCGGAGATCGAGATCGTGTTCCACTTCGGCATCTCGGCCCGGCAGTACCGGAAGACGTCCGCGACCAGCCGCAGCGACGGCTTGGGCGGGAAGATGTAGGTGCCGCGGGCGATGTACTCCTTGAGCACATCGTTCTGGATCGTGCCGGTCAGCCGGTCCGCGGGCACCCCCTGCTCCTCGGCGACCAGCTGGTACATCAGGAGCAGCAGCGCGGCCGGCGCGTTGATCGTCATGGAGGTCGAGACCTCGCCGAGCGGGATGCCGTCGAACAGGACCCGCATGTCCTCGACGGAGTCGACGGCCACCCCGACCTTGCCGACCTCGCCGTGCGCGAGCGGCGCGTCGCTGTCGTGGCCCATCTGGGTGGGCAGGTCGAAGGCGACCGACAGACCGGTGGTGCCGTGGGCGATGAGCCGGCGGTAGCGGGCGTTGGACTCGGCCGCCGTGCCGAAGCCGGCGTATTGGCGCATGGTCCAGGGGCGTGCCGTGTACATCATCGGGTAGACACCCCGGGTGAACGGATACCCGCCCGGCTCACCCAGCTGCCGGAGCGGGTCCCACCCGTCGAGGGCTTCCGGCCCGTAGACCGGGTCGAGAGGCAGACCGCTCTCGGTGCGCCGGGCACCGTCCGACTCGCGCGCCATGTGCTCCGCCTCGCTTCCTCGACGGGTTCTTGCAACCGTTCGGCCCGGGAAACAGTCTCTGGGGTCACCAGAGGGAATATCAGGGGGGCGACGATGCGCCGGATCCATCTCACCACTGTCATAGCCAGAACGCTCGCCGCGGCCACGGTCCTGACCGTCACCGCCGCGTGCGGTGCCCAGACCGACAAGGCGTCGGGGACCACCGCCGACCAGAAGCCCGCCGCGCAGGCGCCCGCCGCGGCGCCCGCGGCGGACACCGCCAACGATCACCAGCCCGAGACCGCCGGAATGGCGGACGCGGCGGTCGCCGCGTCCCACGCGGCCACCACCGCCGCCAGGCCCCAGCCGAAGGTGCTGATGGCGGCCGGTTCCAGTGGCGCGCGGGTCAAGGAGCTCCAGGCCCGGCTCGCCCAGGTCGGCTGGTTCGACGACACGCCGACGGGCACGTACGGCAGCGTCACCACCACCGCCGTCAAGGGCTTCCAGGGCAAGCGCGGCCTGCCCGCCACCGGCTCGGCCGACACCGCCACCTGGCAGCGGCTCGCCCAGATGACGACCAAGCCGACCCCGCAGGAGCTCCAGGGGAAGGCCGTCAACAAGCCGAAGACCAAGCTGGACAAGCGCTGTATGACCGGCCGCGTGCTGTGCATCAGCAAGACCACCCGCACGCTGAACTGGGTGGTCAACGGCAAGGTGCAGTCCTCGATGGACGTCCGGTTCGGCGCGCAGTACACGCCGACCCGCGAGGGCGTCTTCAAGGTCTTCCTGAAGAGCAGGAACCATGTGTCGTCGATCTACCACACGCCCATGCCGTACGCGATGTTCTTCAGCGGCGGCCAGGCCGTGCACTACTCGTCGGACTTCGCCAAGCGCGGGTACGCGGGCGCCTCGCACGGCTGTGTGAACGTGCGCGACAAGGCGAAGCTCGCGAAGCTCTTCGACCAGGTGAAGGTGAACGACAAGGTCGTCGTCTACTGGTGAGTGCCGTCCGGCGGGGAATGTCCTTTGCCGGTGGGCGGGCGGTCCGGCCCGGTGGCCCGGTCTTCGTGATCCGGTCGCCGGGCCGGCCGCTGTCCGGTCGCTGTCCGGCCGGAAGAGGGAGGGCGCGGGCGGGACCGGGGGAACGTGTCCCGCCCGCGCCGTTCGCGCCGAGCCTTGGGTACGGGGGGAACCCCGGCTCTGTGCGCCGCCGATGACCAGTCGGCTCACTTCCTACTGCGTCGGCGGGCCGAAAAGTGTCACACCTGTCGTTCGAGCCGGTGTGCGAGCGGCCGGCCGGCGCCCCCCACGGCCGCGTCCGCCGGGGCGAGCGCCGGGCGCGCGGGGTGCGGAAGGTGCGCGCGGGAGGCCGGCGGGACGTCCGGCACGGCGGGCGGCAGTGCCGGGCCGCTCAGGTCGGGAACGGCCGGCAGCCCCGGGAGCGCGGGCGAGCCGTCGGCGGGCGGGGTGGACCAGCTCACGGTAGGCAGTTTCAGGACAGAGCCGTCTCGGCCGCCCCGGCCGCCGGAGACACCGCCGTGACCGCCGGGTCCGTCCCCCTTGTCGTCACCGGAACCGCCGGAGTCGCCCTTGCCGCCCGAACCGCCCTTGCCGCCCTTGCCACCGGAGCCGCCCTTGCCGCCCCGCTCGGCCTGCTCGATCACACCGTCGCAGAACTGCTTCACCCGGGCGGCGCCCAGAGCGGCGATCTCCAGCCGGCGGCGGTGCGCCTGGTCGATGCGTCCGGCGCGGTAGTCGCGGCAGTACTCGACCTTCTTGGCCGCCCAGTCGCCCTGCTTGTCGCCGTCCGGGGTGCCCGGGTCCGGCGTCGTTTTCGGGGTCTGCGCGGTGCCCGGCGCGGTAGGGCCGGGCACCGCGCAGACCCCGAAAACGACGCCGGACC
>NZ_JBJHPC010000688.1:0-3493 GCF_045257485.1 Streptomyces sp. YS-3
GCGCGGCGGCGATGGGGCGGGTGGCCGTTTGACGGGCTCACGGGGGCAAGGTGCGGAAGAGGCGCCCCTCAAAGGACATACATGGAGGACAAAAATGCGGTTCCAGCCATCACGGCTTGATTACGACGTGACGGGTGACCACAGTCCTGACCACAGTCCTGACCACGTACCGATCCGCGCCGGCCAGGCGTGATCAGCACGCCCCTGCGCCACGACCGACATTACGGAGACGCGCAGGCGCCCTCACCTCATCTGCGCGGAGGGCCGGGCAAGAGGCAGGCGGGTCAGCGAGCCGCTGCGGGAGTGGTTTTCTTGCGGGCGCGGTATGCCGCTGCCTTGATCTTGTTGCCGCAGGACTCCATCCCGCACCACTGCCGACGCATGCCGCGTGAGCGGTCGATGTAGGTGCGGGTGCACTCCGGGTTGCCGCACTCCTTGAGCAGGGGCACGTCCGGTCCGTTCAGGAGCTCGATGGCGTGGCGCGCCACCAGGGAGAGAGCTTCCTCCGGGGTCGCCTGCGTCCATCGTCCCGAGGGGGTCAGCTGGGGCACCGCCGACGGCCTGTGTGCCGCGTTGTTGAGTACGGTCAGTGCGGCGCCGTCGTATTTCTCCGCGAGCCTTCGGGCGGTGACCAGCTGGTACATGGCTTCCCGTACGGTGGTCGCCTCCTCGACATCGGCCTCCCGGCAGGGGGAGACCGCGTCGACGATGCCGGATTCCACGTACCACGCGTTCAGCCTGTCCGGCGCGGCGAACATCTCGAAGCACAGCGAGCGGCGCGCTCGCAGGGTGGCGACGAAGTCGAGTGCCGGGTTTCCGCAGACGAAGACATGGTCGAGGTTCACATCACCATTTTGACAGGTGACGACAGAGCGACGCAAGCCTCGCCGCGCGCCGCCGAGGCGGCGGACAGCCGCGGCCGGGAAACAAGGCCGCTCACAGGCCCAGGTCGACAGCGAGGCAGGAGAAGGACCTCCACGAGGCCTCGGCATTGAAAGCGTAGCGAGTCGGGTCGGACGGCGTGGCCGCCTTCTCCTCGACCATGTCCTCCTGGCGTATCCGGCCGGGCAGGCTGCCGAACCGTGCTCGGCGTGCCGCCGCGGCATTGTCCGTCGTGTGGGTGCTCTCCATGGCTGGACTCCGTTCGGTCGTGGGGATGTGGCTGCGGTGACAGATGACGCTCACGGGGCAGGGCCAAGCGTCACCCTGCTGTCAGGTGACGGTGGCGTCACATTCTGTCCGCGTCGAGGACCGCCTGGGCGAAGGCGGCGGGCGCCTCCTGCGGCAGGTTGTGGCCGATCCCCGTGAGAGTGCGGTGCTCGTACGCACCGGTGAACCTGTCCCGGTACGAGGTGCCGTTGCCCGGAGCCGTGAAGGGATCCCGCTCGGCGTCGAGAGTGATGGTGGGAACCCGGATGAACGGCCGCGCGGCGAGCCGCTTCTCCAGCGCGTCGTAACGGCGTTCCCCGTCCGCGAGGCTCAGCCGCCACCGGTAGTTGTGGATGACGACGGCCGCGTAGTCGGGATTGCCGAAGGCCGCGGCCGTACGCTCGAAGGTCGCGTCGTCGAAGGCCCACGTCGGGGAGACCGTCTCCCAGACGAGTCTGGTCAGCTCACGGCGCAGGTTCTCGTCCTCCATCGCCTGCCGGCCTCGCTCGGTGGCGAAGTAGTACTGGTACCACCAGGTGTGTTCGGCCTTCGGGGACAGCGGCTTCAGGTTGGTCTCGAGATTGGTGATGAGGTACCCGCTCACCGACACGAGGGCCTTGCAGCGGTCGGGCCAGAGCGCGGCGATGATGTCGGCGGTCCGCGAGCCCCAGTCGAACCCGGCCAGGACGGCCTTCTCGATCTTCAGGGCGTCCATGAGGGCGATGATGTCGAGTGCGATGGCGGACTGCTGGGCGTTGCGGAACGTCCGGGCGGAGAGGAAGCGTGTCGTGCCGTGGCCGCGCAGGTACGGGACGATGACCCGGTAGCCCGCCTCGGCCAGGATCGGCGCGACATCGACGTAACTGTGGATGTCGTACGGCCAGCCGTGCAGACAGATGACGGCGGGACCGTGGGCGGGCCCCAACTCGGCATAGCCGACGTTCAGCAGCCCGGCCCTGATCTGCTTCGGCCGACTGAACGCGGTGTGCGTGCCGGTCGCCACCGCCGGGGCCGAGGGCATGGCCGGGGCCGAGGCCGAGATCGGGGTCGTGGGCTCGTGGCGCGGGGCGGCGGACGCGGTCTGCGGACCGTGCGGCCCCGTGAGGGAGAGGGCAGCCGCACCCGTCCCCAGCCCTACCGCCTTGCTGAACCCCCGCCTGTTGATCATGTGAAGCCCCCTCGTCCGTTCGTCCGTTCACGTGCACGGCGATGCGCGATGATCTGACTTTCGCACGGGATGCGTCACCGGTCAAGATGGTGACGCATCTCAGGGACCGATCCGGGGCAGCACAAATCTGGGCGTCGGCTTGCTGGATGCCGCGCACCGCCGCGGAAGAGTCACCCTTTGAACGAGTGATGAGCGTGGGGTCCCTGAAACGGGGAAGGCCCGGCCCCCCCAAGTCGGGCGGCCGGGCCCGCCGGGGCTACTCCGGCTGCTGCGGCGCCCCGGCCTTGATCACCGAGAAGCCCCCGCCCTGCGGGTCCGCGAGCACCGCCATACGGCCGGCGACCATGTCGAACGCCGGAGCGAGCACCGATCCGCCCGCGCGCACGGCGGCGCTCTGGATGCTGTCGACGTCGTCCACGCCGAAGTACGGCATCCAGTTCGGCGGGACCCCCGGCGGGAGAGCGGCGAGGTCCATCATGCCGCCGATCGCGCGTCCGCCGACCTTGAACTCGATGTAGCCCTCGGCGCCGGCCATCTGTGTGGGCGCGGCCTCAAGAGGCAGGACCGCCCCGTAGAACTCGGCGGCGGCACGGGTGTCGCCCGTGTTCAGTTCGTTCCAGATGAGAGCGCCGTGCTCGTTGACGATGCCCGCGCCGTCGAAGCTGCCGGCCTGCCACAGGCCGACGACGGCGCCGGTCGGGTCGGCGATGACGGCCATCCGGCCGAGGTCCATGACGTCCTGCGGGCCCATCACGACCGTACCGCCCGCGTCGGTGACGGCTTTGACGGTGGCGTCGACGGAGTCGGTGGCCAGGTACGTGGTCCACGCGGTCGGCGGCATCGGGTCGGGCACGGAGCCGTCAGGGCCCATCGCCTTCATGATTCCGGCGACGGGCTTGCCCTTGAGCAGGCATACGGAGTAGCCGCCGGTCTCCGGGGAGCCGATCTCTCCCTGCCAGCCGAAGAGATCGCAGTAGAAGTCGAGGGCGGCCTGCTGGTCGGGGACCATCAGGTCGACCCAGCAGGGGGTGCCGGGCTTGTAGGGGCCGGTTTTGTCGGGCACGGATGCCTCCGGGGGAGGTGGTGGGGTCGGACGGGGCGTTCTGTACCCGACCCCCGGATCGCCAACCGAGCCGAACGGATGAACGGTGGCGGTGGTGGCAGCGGTGGTGGCGG
>NZ_JBJHPC010000689.1:0-3466 GCF_045257485.1 Streptomyces sp. YS-3
CTCCCGGACCCCGAGCCGTACCGCGTGCTCGGCACGGACGCCCCGCTCGACCGCACCCTGATGCTGCGGCTGTACGAGGAACTGGTCCGCGGCCGGCGGTACAACGCGCAGGCCACCGCCCTCACCAAGCAGGGGCGCCTCGCCGTCTACCCGTCCTCCACCGGCCAGGAGGCCTGCGAGGTCGCGGCGGCGCTGGCGCTCCAGGAGCAGGACTGGCTCTTCCCCAGCTACCGGGACACCCTGGCCGCCGTCGCCCGCGGACTCGACCCCGTACAGGCCCTTACCCTGCTGCGCGGCGACTGGCACACCGGATACGACCCGCACGAGCACCGCATCGCCCCCCTGTGCACCCCCCTCGCCACCCAGCTCCCGCACGCGGTGGGCCTGGCGCACGCGGCCCGCCTCAAGGGCGACGACGTGGTGGCGCTCGCCATGGTCGGCGACGGCGGCACCAGCGAGGGCGACTTCCACGAGGCGCTGAACTTCGCGGCCGTCTGGCAGGCCCCGGTCGTCTTCCTCGTACAGAACAACGGCTTCGCCATCTCCGTGCCGCTGGCCAAGCAGACCGCGGCACCCTCCCTCGCCCACAAGGCCGTGGGATACGGGATGCCGGGCCGGCTGGTCGACGGCAACGACGCGGCGGCGGTCCACGAGGTGCTGGCGGACGCCGTCGCGCGCGCCCGCCGGGGCGGCGGCCCCACCCTCATCGAGGCCGTGACATACCGGATCGAGGCACACACCAACGCCGACGACGCCACCCGCTACCGGGTGGACGCCGAGGTGGCGGCGTGGCGCGACCACGACCCGATCCAGCTCCTGGAGGCCGAGCTGACCAGCCGCGGATTCCTCGACGAGAGCGGGAAGAAGGCCGCGGCCGAGGGGGCGGAGCGCATGGCCGCGTCCCTGCGTGAACGGATGAACGCGGACGCGGAGCTCGACCCCATGGACCTGTTCGCGCACGTCTACGCGGAGAAGACCGCCCAGCTGCGCGAACAGGAGGCCCAGCTGCGGGCCGAGCTGGCGGCGCACGAGGACGAGGAAGAGGGGCAGCGATGACCACGGTCGCGGCGAAGCCCGCCACCATGGCGCAGGCGCTGCAGCGCGCCATGCGCGACGCGATGGCCGAGGACCCCACGGTCCATGTCCTGGGAGAGGACGTGGGCACGCTCGGCGGGGTCTTCCGGATCACCGACGGGCTCGCCAAGGAGTTCGGCGAGGACCGCTGCACCGACACCCCGCTCGCCGAGGCCGGCATCCTCGGCACGGCGGTCGGCATGGCGATGTACGGGCTGCGGCCCGTGGTGGAGATGCAGTTCGACGCCTTCGCCTACCCGGCGTTCGAGCAGCTGATCAGCCATGTCTCCCGGATGCGCAACCGCACCGGCGGCTCCATGGGCATGCCCCTGGTGGTGCGGGTGCCCTACGGGGGCGGGATCGGCGGCGTCGAGCACCACAGCGACTCGTCCGAGGCCTACTACATGGCGACCCCCGGCCTGCACGTGGTGACGCCCGCGACCGTCGAGGACGCGTACGGGCTGCTGCGCGCGGCCATCGCCTCCGACGACCCCGTCGTCTTCCTGGAGCCCAAGCGGCTCTACTGGTCCAAGGCCACCTGGTCGCCGGACGCGCCCACCGAGGTCGCGCCCATCGGCAAGGCGGTCGTGCGCCGCCCCGGCCGCAGCGCCACCTTGATTACCTACGGCCCCTCCGTCCCGGTCTGCCTGGAGGCGGCCGAGGCCGCCACCGCCGAGGGCTGGGACCTGGAGGTCGTCGACCTGCGTTCCCTGGTGCCCTTCGACGACGAGACGGTGTGCGCCTCGGTGCGGCGGACGGGCCGGGCCGTCGTCGTCCACGAGTCGACCGGCTTCGGCGGGCCCGGCGGCGAGATCGCGGCCAGGGTCACCGAGCGCTGCTTCCACCACCTGGAGGCGCCGGTGCTGCGCGTCGCCGGGTTCGACATCCCGTACCCGCCGCCGATGCTGGAGAAGCACCACCTCCCGGGCGTGGACCGGGTCCTGGACGCGGTGGCACGGCTGCAGTGGGAGGCGCAGAGCTGATGCCCAAGGTCCTGGAATTCAAGCTGCCGGACCTCGGCGAGGGGCTCACCGAGGCGGAGATCGTGCGCTGGCTGGTGGCGGTGGGCGACGTCGTGGCGATCGACCAGCCGGTGGTCGAGGTCGAGACCGCCAAGGCGATGGTGGAGGTGCCGTGCCCCTACGGGGGCGTGGTGACGGCCCGCTTCGGCGAGGAAGGTACGGAGCTGCCCGTCGGCGCGCCGCTGCTGACCGTCGCCGTCGGCGCGCCCGAGGCGGCCGAGGCGGCCGACGCGGAGTCCTCCGAGTACTCGGGCAATGTCCTGGTCGGCTACGGCACCGGTGAGGCCGTACGGCGGCGGCGCCGGGTGCGCCCGGCGCCGGTGGGTTCGGTGTCGGGGGGTGCGGCGTCGGTGGGTGCGGCGCCGATGGGTGCGGAGCCCTCCGGTACGCGGGTGGCGTCCTCCGCCCCTTCGAATGCGCAAGTGGCCGCCGTGCCGGTCTCGCCCGGGGACGGGCCCGTACCCGTCATCTCGCCCCTCGTACGGAAGCTGGCGCGGGAGAAAGGGGTGGATCTGCGCGCACTGACCGGCTCCGGGCCCGACGGGCTGATCCTGCGCTGCGACGTGGAGTCGGCGCTGCGGGCGGCGGACCAGCCGGTGCCGACGGCTGCCGAGGCGGTGCCCGTGGCGGCCGGTTCCGCCGCCGGGACGCGGGTACCGCTGCGCGGGATACGGGGCGCGGTCGCCGACAAGCTGACCCGCAGCCGTTCCGAGATCCCCGACGCCACGTGCTGGGTCGACGCGGACGCCACCGAACTCATGGCGGCGCGGGCCGCGATGAACGCGGTAGGCGGTCCGAAGATCTCCGTCCTGGCGTTGCTGGCCAGGATCTGCACCGCGGCCCTCGACCGCTACCCCGAGCTCAACTCGACGGTGGACACGGCGGCCCGGGAGATCGTGCGGCTGCCGGCCGTACACCTGGGCTTCGCCGCCCAGACCGAGCGCGGCCTGGTCGTGCCGGTCGTCCGGGACGCGCAGGCGCGCAGCGCGGCGTCGCTGAGCGAGGAGTTCGCGCGGCTGACAGAGGCGGCCCGGGCGGGCACACTGACGCCCGGCGACCTGACCGGGGGCACCTTCACGCTGAACAACTACGGGGTGTTCGGGGTGGACGGCTCTACCCCGATCATCAACCACCCCGAGGCGGCGATGCTCGGCGTCGGCCGGATCATGGCCAAGCCGTGGGTGCACCAGGGTGAGCTGGCGGTACGTCAGGTCGTCCAGCTGTCGCTGACGTTCGACCACCGGGTGTGCGACGGCGGCACGGCGGGCGGCTTCCTGCGGTACGTGGCGGACTGCGTGGAGCAGCCGGCTGTACTGCTGCGGTCGCTGTAACCCGGACGGAGACGGCCGGGAGGGGGGGCGGCCGGGAAG
>NZ_JBJHPC010000690.1:0-3466 GCF_045257485.1 Streptomyces sp. YS-3
GCCGGGCACCGGGGAGGGGGCACACCGCGGTGACGGGCCGAAAGCCGAAGCGGAACAGCCGCCCCGGGGCGCGCCGCGGGCCTGGTGCGCCCCTGGGGGGCTCCGGGCGCCGCGTGTCGGCGGCACGCGCCGGCACCGCGTGTCACATGAGCGGGGTCAGGAAGCGCCGCAGGGCCTCCTCGTAGCGGTCCGGGTCGGCGTTCCACATCGAGGCGTGCGGGGCGTCCGTCACCGTGTGAAGGGTGACCAGATCGGGTCGGCGGGCCGCGAGTTCACGGGTGAGGGGCCAGGAGGCCAGGGTGTCGCCGGGGCCGTGGAAGACCAGGGTCGGCACGGACAGGGCGGCCGGGTCGGCCGCCTCGCGCAGATGGCGGCCGTGCGGGCCGGTGCGGCCCTGCGCGGCCCGGACGGCGAGCGGCAGCAGCGCGCTCGGGGCGCCGTGGGCGACGGCGAGGGCGCGTACGGTGCTCTCCCAGTCGAGCACCGGCGAGTCCAGGACGACGCCCCGGACGCGCTCGCGCATCCCGGAGTTCGCGGCGGCGAGCAGCGCCATGGTGGCGCCGGTGGACCAGCCGTGCAGGATGACGTCGCGGGCGCCGGAGCGCACGGCGTAGCGGATCGCGGCGTCGAGGTCGCGCCACTCCGAGTCGCCGAGGTGGCCGAGGCCGTCCGGGGACCGCGGGGCGCCCGCGTCGCCCCGGTAGGCGAGGTCGAGCACCGGCAGCCGGTGGCGGTGCAGGAACCCCATGACGTTGAGCGGGTGCTCGCGGGTGGTGCCCAGACCGTGCACGGTGATCACCCAGGTGCCGCGGTCGCCGGTCACCAGCCAGGCGGGCAGCACGCCGAGCTCCGCGGGGATCTCGACGTCCCGGTGGGGCAGGCCCAGCGCCTCGGCGGGGGTGCCGTGGTGGACCTGCGGGGTGAGCCGGACCCGGTCCCCCGGCTGCGGGCTGCCCCGGGTGACCCGCTCCAGGCGGCGCACCACGGTGTCCGCGGCGTGCGGCACGTCGACGACCTCACCGACCACGGCGTGGATGCCGGGGCCCTGGATGCCGTAGAGGCCGGGCCGCAGCGAGGCCAGGCAGCGGGTCAGGGCGATCCGTCCGGGCGCCGTGGCGTGCACGGTGAGCTCGGGGTCGGTGGGCAGCGGGCGGCCCGGTGGCACCTTCAGGGCCGCGTCGCTCGCGTACCGTCCGGCGGCCACCGCTGCCGCGCCGACGCCGATGAGTGTGGTGACGGCCGCTGCCGTCGCTGTAGCCGGGCGCACCGTTCCAGTGTCGGCAGTATGCGGCCTCACGGCCAGTGGACGGGGCCCACCGGGACACGTGTGGCGTACGGGGCGTCAGTGCTGTCCATATCCCCGGAACTGCTCGGCGGCCCGGCCGAGGTCGGCGGCGGAGAGCAGGGAGGGGGTGCGGCCGGGCACCGAGGAGGCGGCGAGCCAGAGCCGGCACATCCATTCCAGCTGGGCGGTGCGGTCGTACGCCTGGGAAAGAGTGGCTCCGTAGGTGACCGTTCCATGGTTCTGGAGGAGGCAGCCGGTGCGGCCGTCGAGGGCGCGGAGCATGTTCGCGGCCAGCTCCTCGGTCCCGTACAGCGCGTAGGGCGCGACCCGGACCGGGCCGCCGAGCGTGGCGGTCATGTAGTGGACCGGCGGGAGCTCGGTGACCAGGGTGGAGACGGCCGTGGCGTGGACGGCGTGGGTGTGGACGACGGCCCGGGCGTCGGTGTGCCGGTAGACCGCCAGGTGCATGGGGAGTTCGCTGGTGGGCCGCAGGGTGCCGGTGAGCTGCCGCCCGGTGAGGTCGACGGTGACGGTGTCGCCGGGTCCGAGGCGTTCGTACGGCACTCCGCTGGGGGTGACGAGCACCAGGTCCCCGACGCGTACGGAGACGTTGCCCGAGGTGCCCACGACCAGTCCCTCGTCGGCGGTGCGGCGCGCGGTCGCGATCAGCTCGGCCCAGGCCGGGGCGGTCGCCGCGGAGTCGTTCGGCTCTCCCATGGGAGTGATCCTCGCAGGCCGCGCGCCGGGGGCGGAGGGGTGAGCGGAGAGGTGAGCGGAATCTCTTCAATGGGCTCCATGACGGATATGCGCGGTCTGTCCGGTCCTGGTCGCCCCAAAACCCGGCCAAGAAGCGCCGGGATACACCGTGCGGTCCGGCTCAGTTCACCTTCCGTTCATTCAGGTTGCTTACGTTCGTCCAGCCACTGACGTCGAACGATTGCCTGGGTAAATGGAACACATCACGCTGCTGCTCGCCATTGTGGTCGTGACAGCTCTAGTGTTCGATTTCACGAACGGTTTCCACGACACCGCCAACGCGATGGCCACGACCATCTCGACCGGCGCCCTGAAGCCCAAAGCGGCGGTCGCCATGTCGGCCGCGCTCAACCTGGTCGGCGCGTTCCTGTCGGTGGAGGTCGCCAAGACGATCTCCGGCGGGATCATCAACGAGAAGGGCCTCAGAACAGAGGTCATCTTCGCGGCGCTCGTCGGCGCCATCCTGTGGAATCTGGTGACCTGGCTGCTCGGTCTGCCGTCCAGCTCCTCCCACGCCCTGTTCGGCGGCCTGATCGGCGCGGCCGTGATGTCGGCCGGCTGGTCCTCGGTGAACGGCTCGACCGTCATCACCAAGGTGCTGCTCCCCGCCGTCGCCGCCCCGCTCGTCGCGGGCGTCGCCTCGATGCTGGCCACCCGGCTGACGTACCGGATCAACCGGAACGTCGACCCGGCGGCCGAGAAGGCCACCGCCAAGGGCTACCGGGCCGGGCAGATCGCCTCCGCCGGTCTCGTCTCGCTCGCCCACGGCACCAACGACGCGCAGAAGACCATGGGCATCATCACCCTCGCCCTGGTCACCGGCGGCGTGCTGCACCCGGGCGCCAACCCCCCGCTGTGGGTCATCGTCTCGGCCGGCATGGCCATCGCCATGGGCACCTACCTCGGCGGCTGGCGCATCATCCGCACCATGGGCAAGGGCCTGACCGAGCTGGCGCCGCCGCAGGGCTTCGCCGCCCAGTCCGGTGCCGCGACCGTCATCCTGGCCTCCTCGCACCTCGGCTTCTCGCTCTCCACCACCCAGGTCTGCTCCGGCTCCGTCATGGGCGCCGGCCTCGGCCGCAAGGGCGGAGTGGTCCGCTGGTCCACCGCGACCCGGATGTTCATCGCCTGGGGCCTGACCCTGCCCGCCGCGGGCCTGGTCGGCGCCGGCGCCGAGTTCCTCACCGGCCAGGGCACCTGGGGCATCGTCCTCGTGGCGGTCCTGCTGCTCGCGGGCTCCGGCTTCATCTGGAAGCTGTCGCGCCGCCAGCCGGTCGACCACAACGACGTCACCAACGTCCCGGCCGCCACCCCGGCCGAGCCCGCCGGTGTCGTCACGACCGCGATGGCCGCGGTCACCCCGCCGCCCACCGCCGCCGCCGTGGCCGTCGACCTGACGGCCACCATCCCGGCGCCCTCCCCCGT
>NZ_JBJHPC010000070.1:0-19399 GCF_045257485.1 Streptomyces sp. YS-3
CTTCCCAGGGCTACGCCCCACCCCCATGGCGCTTCTTTCGTCTGCGGACCGTGCTGGGTTGCTCGCGCAGTTCCCCGCGCCCCTAACTACCTAGGGGCGCGGGGAACTGCGCGCTCAGCCCACCACCGACCCGCAGACGACCCCCCGGGCGGATCAGGGGCGCGGGGAACTGCGCGAGCAACTACCCACGCACCCGCAGGCGACCCCCGGGCAGAACACGGCCGCAGGCGAACCCCGGGCAGCACGCGCCGCACGGCCCCGTACGCTGGGCTTCGTGCAGGTACTTCATGACACCCCCCTCGCCCCCCTCACCACCTTCCGGCTCGGTGGGCCCGCCTCGCGGCTGGTCGTTGCCGGGAGTGATGACGACGTCATCTCCGTCGTGTGGGAGGCCGACGAGGCGCGGGTGCCGCTGCTCGTCATCGGTGGGGGCAGCAACCTCGTCATCGGGGACAAGGGGTTCGCCGGGACTGCCCTTCGGATCGCCACCACCGGGTTCCGGCTGGAGGGGACGCGGCTCGACGTGGCCGCCGGGGAGGTCTGGAGCGACGTCGTGGCCCGGACCGTGGCGGCCGGGCTCGCCGGGATCGAGTGTCTGGCCGGGATCCCCGGATCCGCCGGAGCCACCCCGATCCAGAACGTGGGCGCGTACGGCCAGGAGGTCTCCTCCACCATCCGTGAGGTCGTCGCGTACGACCGGATCGAGCGGCGCACCGTGGTCCTGACCGCCGCCGAGTGCGACTTCTCCTACCGCCACAGCCGGTTCAAGGCCCACCCCGACCGGTACGTCGTCCTGCGCGTCCGCTTCGAGCTGGAGGACGCCGGCGGGCTCTCCGCGCCCATCAAGTACGCCGAGACGGCCCGCGCCCTCGGCGTCGAGCCCGGCGACCGCGTCCCCGCCGCCACCGCGCGCGAGACCGTCCTGAAGCTGCGGGCCGGCAAGGGCATGGTGCTGGACCCCGAGGACCACGACACCTGGTCCGCCGGGTCCTTCTTCACCAATCCGATCCTGGCGGAGGGCGAGTACCGGGCGTTCCTGGAGAAGGTCGCCGCGCGGCTCGGGGACGACGTCTCGCCGCCCGCCTGGGACCTCGGGGACGGGCTGACGAAGACCTCCGCCGCCTGGCTCATCGACAAGGCCGGGTTCACCAAGGGGTACGGCTCCGGGCCCGCCCGGATCTCCACCAAGCACACCCTCGCTCTCACCAACCGCGGCGGCGCCACCACCGAGGACCTGCTCGCCCTCGCGCGCGAGGTCGTCGCGGGCGTGGAGCGGGCCTTCGGCGTGACCCTCGTCAACGAGCCGGTGACCGTCAACGCCGAGATCTGACCCGGCCGGGTCAGTAGGCCACGCAGACGCCCTGCTTCACCGTCGCCTGGTCGGTGATCATCCGCAGCATCGCGTCCGCCACGTCCGCCCGCCCGATGCTGCGCGCGCTGCGCGGGGTCGCCCCGACGGCGGTGCGGTACGTGCCCGTCCGCGGCTTGTTGACCAGGCGGACCGGGCGTACCGCCGTCCAGTCCAGGGCGGAGGCGGACAGTTCGGCCTCGGTGCGGCGCAGGTCCTCGTAGACGTCCTTAAGGACGCGGGAGACGATCGTCAGGGTGAGGCGGTCCAGGAACGGGTCGTTCGGTGCCTCCGGGCCCACCGGGCCCGCGCTCACCACCAGCAGCCGGCGGGTGCCCTCCGCGTCCATCGCCTTCACGATCGAGCGGGTCAGCCGTGCCGTGACGCCCGCCGCCGCGTCCGCCCGCTTGTTCGCGCCCAGCCCCGAGAACACCGCGTCCCGGCCCGCCACCGCCGGCCGCAGCGACTCGGGGTCGGAGAGATCACCCCGGACGACCTCCAGGCCCGTACCCGTCGTCGTGAACCGGCCCGGGTCCCGTACCACCGCCGTGACCTGGTGTCCGGCGGCCAGCGCCTGACGGACCACCTCCGTGCCGATCCTGCCCGTGGCACCGAAAACCGTGAGCTTCATCTGCGTCACCCTCCCCTGGTGGATGGTCGTTCCTCCGCCAAGGGTGCCCAAGGTGTCAGGAGGCCAGCCAGGAATCCACTCCGGCGATCAACTGCGACTTCACCGCGGCCGGCGCGGCCGAGCCCCGCACCGACTGCCGTGCCAGCTCCGCCAGTTCGGTGTCGGTGAAGCCGTGGTGGATGCGGGCGAACTCGTACTGCGCGGCGAGGCGGGAGCCGAACAGGAGCGGGTCGTCGGCGCCGAGCGCCAGCGGTACGCCCGCCTCGTACAGCGTGCGCAGGGGGACGTCCTCGGGCTTCTCGTAGACGCCCAGGGCGACGTTGGAGGCGGGGCAGACCTCACAGGTGATGCCGCGCTCGGCCAGGCGCCGCAGCAGCCGGGGATCCTCGGCGGCGCGCACCCCGTGGCCGATGCGGGTGGCGTGCAGATCGTCCAGGCAGTCCCGTACGGACGCGGGGCCGGCCAGCTCGCCGCCGTGCGGCGCGGCCAGCAGCCCGCCCTCCCGGGCGATCGCGAAGGCGCGGTCGAAGTCGCGCGCCATGCCCCGGCGCTCGTCGTTGGAGAGGCCGAAGCCGACCACGCCCCGGTCGCCGTACCGCACGGCGAGGCGGGCCAGGGTGCGGGCGTCCAGCGGGTGCTTCATCCGGTTCGCCGCGACCAGGACCCGCATCCCGAGCCCGGTCTCGCGCGCGGCCGTCTCGACCGCGTCCAGGATGATCTCCAGGGCCGGGATGAGCCCGCCCAGCATCGGCGCGTAACTGGTCGGGTCGACCTGGATCTCCAGCCAGCCCGAGCCGTCCCGGACGTCCTCCTCGGCGGCCTCGCGCACCAGCCGCTGGATGTCCTCGGGGGCGCGCAGACAGGAGCGCGCGATGTCGTACAGGCGCTGGAAGCGGAACCAGCCGCGCTCGTCGGTGGCCCGCAGCTTCGGCGGCTCGCCGCCCGTCAGCGCGTCGGGCAGGTGCACGCCGTACTTGTCGGCGAGCTCCAGCAGCGTCGTGGGGCGCATCGACCCCGTGAAGTGCAGGTGCAGATGGGCTTTCGGCAGGTCTCGTACGTCACGAACGCGCTCCATTGAAGGATCTTGCCGCACGTCACCGGCATCCGACAGCCCCTTTCCCCGATCGGGACCTTGCCCGAACGCAGGAACGGACCACCGGCTCACGTGAGTCGGTGGTCCGTCCCCCTGGAAGCGCCTGGGGCGACGTGCTCAGTCGCGCGCCTCCGCCAGCAGCTTCTGGATCCGCGAGACGCCCTCGACGAGGTCCTCGTCGCCCAGCGCGTAGGACAGGCGCAGATAGCCCGGGGTGCCGAAGGCCTCGCCCGGGACGACCGCGACCTCGGCCTCCTCCAGGATGAGGTCGGCGAGCTCGACGGAGGACTGCGGGCGCCTGCCGCGGATCTCCTTGCCGAGCAGGCCCTTCACCGAGGGGTACGCGTAGAACGCGCCCTCGGGCGTCGGGCAGACCACTCCGTCGATCTCGCTGAGCATCCGCACCATGGTCTGGCGGCGGCGGTCGAAGGCCT
The DNA here is from genome assembly GCF_045257485.1 of Streptomyces sp. YS-3. Taxonomy (NCBI): domain Bacteria; kingdom Bacillati; phylum Actinomycetota; class Actinomycetes; order Kitasatosporales; family Streptomycetaceae; genus Streptomyces; species Streptomyces sp. YS-3. The sequence continues at coordinate 3,507 of NZ_JBJHPC010000070.1, forward strand.
CGCGCATCTCGGCGACCGCGTCGAGGTCGCCGGAGACCGCGGCGAGCGCCGCCACCTGGGAGACGTTGGCGACGTTGGAGGTGGCGTGCGACTGGAGGTTGGTCGCGGCCTTGATGACGTCCTGGGGGCCGACGATCCACCCGACCCGCCAGCCGGTCATCGCGTACGTCTTGGCGACGCCGTTGACGACGACGCACTTGTCGCGCAGCTCGGGCAGGAGCGCCGGCAGCGACACGGAGACCGCGTCCCCGTAGACCAGGTGCTCGTAGATCTCGTCGGTCATCACCCACAGGCCGTGCTCGACGGCCCAGCGGCCGATGGCCTCGGTCTCGGCCTCGGTGTAGACCGAGCCGGTGGGGTTGGAGGGGGAGACGAAGAGGACGACCTTGGTCTTCTTCGTACGAGCGGCCTCCAGCTGCTCCACCGAGACCCGGTAGCCGGTGGTCTCGTCGGCGACGACCTCGACCGGGACACCGCCCGCGAGCCGGATCGACTCCGGGTAGGTGGTCCAGTACGGCGCCGGGACGATGACCTCGTCGCCCGGGTCCAGGATCGCCGCGAAGGCCTCGTAGATCGCCTGCTTGCCGCCGTTGGTCACCAGGATCTGCGAGGGGTCGACCTCGTAGCCGGAGTCGCGCAGGGTCTTCTCGGCGATGGCCCTCTTGAGCTCGGGCAGGCCGCCGGCCGGCGTGTAGCGGTGGTACTTCGGGTCGCGGCAGGCCGCCGCGGCGGCCTCGACGATGTAGTCCGGGGTCGGGAAGTCGGGCTCACCGGCGCCGAAGCCGATCACCGGGCGCCCGGCGGCCTTGAGGGCCTTGGCCTTGGCGTCGACGGCGAGGGTCGCGGACTCGGAGATCGCGCCGATGCGCGCGGACACCCGGCGCTCGGTCGGAGAAGTTGCAGCGCTCATACCGGCCATCGTCCCAGACCCGCCGTGCCCCGGGCACACCGGTTTCAGGGACCGGACGGGGCAGTTGCACAGGCCGTTCGGGGTATCCGCGCCGAGCCGTCGGGAGGTATCTGTTCGACGCCGGGCGCAGGACCACGTACACTCACCTGTCGTTGGCCTCCACCAACCGATCCACTCCGGGCACTCGGTGCACTCGGGCGGATGCGGTAGGTTGGGGGAACCACAAAGGGTCGTAGCTCAATTGGTAGAGCACTGGTCTCCAAAACCAGCGGTTGGGGGTTCAAGTCCCTCCGGCCCTGCTACACACACCTTCGCCAGGATGTGTGCGCATGTACGTACTTCTATGCACCGCCGTGCGGCTCCACCGGGCGCGGCACGGCCACGACCCGGAATCAGGTGAGAAGCGTGACGGACGCCGTGGGCTCCATCGACATGCCTGATGCCCAGGACGAGGCCTCTGCGGACCAGGACTCCAAGAAGAAGTCCCGCAAGGGCGGCAAGCGCGGCAAGAAGGGCCCCCTGGGCCGTCTCGCGCTCTTCTACCGCCAGGTCGTCGCCGAGCTGCGCAAGGTGGTCTGGCCGTCGCGCAACCAGCTGTCGACGTACACCACCGTGGTGATCGTGTTCGTCGTGATCATGATCGGCATCGTGACCGTGATCGACACCGGATTCCAGCACGTCGTCAAGTACGTCTTCGGCTGATCCGCTGCGTAAGGGCGCCCACCCGGCGCCTTTTTCGCATTGTTCCACCCATCTGTAGCCAGGAAGAAGCAGCCACGTGTCTGACCCGAACCTGAACGACGCCATCGAGTCGGCGGAGTCCGTGGAGGACCAGCTCGACATCGTCGAGGCGACGGACGCCGAGGCCGTCGAGGACGCCGACGAGGTCGAGGCTGCCGACGCCGAGGCGGGCGAGGCGGCCGAGCAGGCGGCGCTCCACGTCGAGGCCGTTGAGGACGGGGACGAGCTGGACGCCGAGGAGACCGCGTCCGTCGAGGACTCCGAGACCTCCGAGGACGCCGAGACCTCCGAGGACGAGGACGCCGAGAGCGCCGAGGAGGCTCCCGAGGAGCCCGCCGCGCCCGTCGACCCGGTCGAGGCCCTGCGCCAGGAGCTGCGCGGCCTGCCCGGCGAGTGGTACGTGATCCACACCTACGCGGGCTACGAGAAGCGCGTGAAGGCCAACCTGGAGCAGCGCGCCGTCTCGCTGAACGTCGAGGAGTTCATCTACCAGGCCGAGGTGCCCGAGGAAGAGATCGTCCAGATCAAGAACGGCGAGCGCAAGAACGTCCGGCAGAACAAGCTGCCCGGTTACGTTCTCGTCCGCATGGATCTGACGAACGAGTCCTGGGGCGTCGTCCGCAACACCCCGGGCGTCACCGGCTTCGTGGGCAACGCCTACGACCCGTACCCGCTGACCCTGGACGAGATCGTCAAGATGCTCGCACCGGAGGCCGAGGAGAAGGCCGCCCGTGAGGCCGCCGAGGCCGAGGGCAAGCCGGCTCCGGCCCGCAAGGTCGAGGTCCAGGTGCTCGACTTCGAGGTCGGCGACTCGGTCACCGTCACCGACGGCCCGTTCGCCACGCTCCAGGCCACGATCAACGAGATCAACGCCGACTCGAAGAAGGTCAAGGGCCTCGTCGAGATCTTCGGCCGCGAGACTCCGGTCGAGCTCAGCTTCGACCAGATCCAGAAGAACTAGTTTCTTCCGGACCACACGTCTTCCGAACAGGTCAGACGGGCTCTCAAAGCCTGTCTGACCTGCTCGGTTTTTAGCCGCACACAGATACCCGTTATCGTTGTGCGGTATGCCTCCATCCGGATGATCGGATGCCAGGCGGTTCACTCTCACTAGGACCCGGAGAGAGCAATGCCTCCCAAGAAGAAGAAGGTCACGGGGCTTATCAAGCTCCAGATCAACGCCGGTGCGGCGAACCCGGCCCCGCCGGTCGGCCCCGCGCTCGGCCAGCACGGCGTCAACATCATGGAGTTCTGCAAGGCCTACAACGCGGCGACCGAGTCGCAGCGTGGCTGGGTGATCCCGGTGGAGATCACGGTCTACGAGGACCGTTCCTTCACCTTCATCACCAAGACTCCGCCGGCCGCGAAGATGATCCTCAAGGCCGCGGGTGTGGAGAAGGGCTCGGGCGAGCCGCACAAGACCAAGGTCGCGAAGATCACGCAGGCCCAGGTCCGCGAGATCGCCACGACGAAGCTCGCCGACCTGAACGCCAACGACCTGGACGCCGCGTCCAAGATCATCGCTGGCACCGCCCGTTCCATGGGCATCACGGTCGAGGGCTGATCTCAGCTCACCCCCGTTTGACCTCAGTGGTAGGGCCAAGCGCTGGCCCGCACCACGACTCCATGCCTGAACCAACACAGGAGCAGAAGTGAAGCGCAGCAAGACTCTCCGCGCTGCGGACGCCAAGATCAACGCGGACAAGCTCTACGCCCCGCTCGAGGCCGTCCGTCTCGCCAAGGAGACCTCCGCGACCAAGTTCGACGGCACCGTCGAGGTCGCCTTCCGCCTGGGTGTCGACCCGCGCAAGGCCGACCAGATGGTCCGTGGCACCGTGAACCTCCCGCACGGCACCGGTAAGACCGCCCGGGTCCTGGTCTTCGCGACCGGTGACCGTGCCGAGGCCGCGCGTGCCGCGGGCGCCGACATCGTGGGCTCGGACGAGCTCATCGACGAGGTCGCCAAGGGCCGTCTGGACTTCGACGCCGTCGTCTCCACCCCGGACCTCATGGGCAAGGTCGGCCGCCTCGGCCGCGTGCTCGGCCCGCGTGGTCTGATGCCGAACCCGAAGACCGGCACGGTCACCCCCGACGTCGCCAAGGCGGTCGAGGAGATCAAGGGCGGCAAGATCGAGTTCCGCGTCGACAAGCACTCGAACCTGCACTTCATCATCGGCAAGGTGTCCTTCGACGACACCAAGCTGGTGGAGAACTACGGCGCCGCGCTGGAGGAGATCCTCCGTCTGAAGCCGTCCGCCGCCAAGGGCCGGTACATCAAGAAGGCCACCATCGCCACCACGATGGGCCCCGGTATCCCGGTCGACTCCAACCGCACCCGCAACCTCCTCGTCGAGGAGGACCCGGCCGCGGTCTGAGCCCGCATCGGCTGATCCAGAGCCGGGCCCCGCACCTCTCCGGAGGTGCGGGGCCCGGCTTTTTGTCGCAACCGCGTCCCAACGGCCCCGGGCGGTCGGGGTGTTGTCCGACCCCTGCGCTACCGTCGAGGGGTAAGGGAATGAGTTTTCGAGGGGGAACGCATGAGCACCAGTTCCGTTCGGCGTACGGGTATCTCGCTGGTCGCGGTCGCCGCGGCCCTGGTGGGCGTCGCCGCCTGCGGCGGGTCCGACAGCGGGGACAAGGGCGCGCCGGCCCAGGGGCACAAGGGCGGGTCGGACTTCAGCCCGGTCGCGGCCCTCCAGGCGGTCCAGAAGAAGACCGACGGGGCGGGCTCCGCCAAGGTCGAGGTGACGATGTCCATGGGCGCCGTGATGGGCCTGGCGGGCAACGGCAGCCTCGCCTGGGGCGACGGGACGACCGGCGTCATGCGGCTGAAGTACACCCAGGGCTCGATGGCGCAGACCATGAAGCAGCTGGGCAGCGAGAGCATCGACGCCCGCTATCTGCGCGACGCCTACTACGCCGACATGGGCCCCCAGTTCGCCAAGAACCTCGGCGGCAAGCACTGGATCCGCTACGGGTACGACGACATGGCCAAGCTGATGGGCCCGGCCGGCGCCGTCATGAAGGACCAGATGCAGAACTCGACGCCCCAGCAGGGCGTGAAGGCGCTGCTGGCCTCGGGCGACGTGAAGAAGGTCGGCAGCGAGGACGTCCGCGGCGTTCCGGCCACGCACTACTCGGGCACGGTCGACATGGCCAAGCTCGTGGACCGCAGCTCGGGCCTGGACGCGAAGACGCTGGAGAGCTTCAAGAACCAGATGAACCAGAGCGGCATCACCACCGACACGGTCGACATCTGGGTGGACAAGAACGACCTGCTGGTGAAGAAGACCGAGCGCGCCGCGACGAAGAACGGCGAGCTGAACAGCACGGCGTACTACGCGGACTACGGCGTCAAGGTCTCCGCCGAGGCCCCGGCGGCCTCCGACACCGTGGACTTCACCTCGATGATCAAGCCCAAGCCGTCCAGCCAGCCCTCGTAATCCACGCAACGGCAGACATAATCCGTCCCATCTGTCACAGCCCTTGGGTTACGGTGCAGAAGATCTGTCCGTTCGACGGCGTTCGACTGCCGTCGGCGGGACTCATGGCACGGGGCTTCAAGGGGTGGGGAACATGACCAGGTCCGGATGGACACGCGCGGCGCTGTCGGTGGCGACGGCGGCCGTGGTGGTGGCCGGGGCAGCGGGCTGTGGCGGCGACGACAAGGCCGACGGCGCCACGGGCGCCAAGAAGGCCGCGGTCGCCCCGCAGTCCCGTGACGCCGCCTCGCAGGTTCTCGCGGCGGCGTACAAGAAGACCGCCGCGGCCAAGTCCGCCAAGGTCCGGATGACCATGACGGCCCCCGCGTCCATGGGGGAGGACGGGGGCCGGACCGAGACCAGCGGTGTCATGGCCTGGAACCCCACGGCGATGGACCTCACCGTGACGTCCTCGGTGACCAAGGGCATGGGCGGCGCCGCCGAGAAGACCCGCATGCTCTGGGTCGACAACGTCATGTACATGGACATGGGCGCCATGGGGGAGTCGGCCAAGGAGTTCGGCGGCAAGCGCTGGGTCAAGTTCGACCTGACCTCGCTGGCCAAGCAGGCCGGCCAGGGGCAGCTGGTCAAGCAGATGACCGCCGGCATGGAGAACATGAACCAGGACCCGGCCCAGCAGCTCGCCCTGCTCCTGGACTCGCCGAACCTGAAGCACCTGGGCGCGGAGCGGGTCGACGGCGTCTCGTCCGAGCACTACAAGGGCACGCTCACCATCGACGAGATGATGAAGAACAACAAGATGCTCGACAACCTGTCCCCCAAGGACCGCGAGCAGCTCCTGACCAATATGAAGAAGACCGGCGTCAAGGGCTACGACACCGAGGTCTGGGTCAACGCGGACGGCTACCCGGTCCGGATGGACGTCGCGATGGACAGCCCCCAGGGCAAGATCACCACCGCCGCGCACTACTCGGACTACGGCACCAGGGCCCAGGTCACGGCCCCGCCCGCGAGCGAGACCACGGATCTGCTGGAGATGCTGAAGGGCCTGGGCGACCGGGCGAAGGCCGGTGGGACCGGCGCTCTCGGCGGCGCCTGACGGTCCCGTACGGGCGGATTTGCTCGATCCGCCACCCGTCGCGTACGCTTCCACAGAAGCCAAAGACCGCTGGTCGTTGCCGTGCCTTCGTAAGAAGGGGCGGTGGCCGAAGGTTCCGTTGCATGCGGACGACCCGCGCAGGTGACTGTGGAAAGTTCCCGGACTCAGTCCGGTGGAGCTACGCCCCGTGCACTTGCGCCGGGGCGTTTTTTATGTCGCGGTCCCTTCTGAGCGGTCCTCATCACCCGGAAGGAGGCCGACGCTCATGGCAAGGCCCGACAAGGCTGCCGACGTAGCCGAGCTCGAGGACAAGTTCCGCAGCTCGAACGCCGTCGTGCTGACCGAGTACCGGGGTCTCACCGTGGCGCAGCTCAAGACGCTGCGCCGTTCGCTCGGTGAGAACGCCCAGTACGCCGTGGTGAAGAACACGCTGACCAAGATCGCGGCGAACAACGCCGGGATCACCTCGCTCGACGACCAGTTCACTGGTCCGACGGGTGCCGCCTTCATCACCGGTGACCCGGTGGAGTCGGCCAAGGGTCTGCGTGACTTCGCCAAGGAGAACCCGAACCTGATCATCAAGGGCGGTGTCCTTGATGGCAAGGCGCTGTCCGCCGATGAGATCAAGAAGCTTGCGGACCTCGAGTCCCGCGAGGTTCTGCTCAGCAAGCTGGCCGGCGCGTTCAAGGGCAAGCAGTCCCAGGCTGCCTCGCTCTTCCAGGCGCTGCCGTCGAAGTTCGTCCGCACTGCGGAAGCGCTTCGCGTCAAGCTCGCCGAGCAGGGCGGTGCCGAGTAATTCGGCTCGCGCAGTGATCCACGCCGCCTAGTGCGTGGGTCGTAGCGGGCCGTTACGCCCGCCTCTATATACAACCGGCACCTGCCGAATTAGTGGAAGGATCGCCCATCATGGCGAAGCTCTCTCAGGACGACCTCCTCGCCCAGTTCGAGGAGATGACCCTCATCGAGCTCTCCGAGTTCGTGAAGGCCTTCGAGGAGAAGTTCGACGTCACCGCCGCCGCCGCGGTCGCCGTTGCCGGCCCCGCCGGCCCGGGCGCCGTTGCCGAGGCCGAGGAGGAGAAGGACGAGTTCGACGTCATCCTCACCGGTGCCGGCGAGAAGAAGATCCAGGTCATCAAGGTCGTGCGTGAGCTGACCTCGCTGGGTCTGAAGGAGGCCAAGGACCTCGTCGACGGCACCCCGAAGCCGGTCCTCGAGAAGGTCAACAAGGAGGCCGCCGAGAAGGCTGCCGAGTCCCTCAAGGCTGCCGGTGCGGCCGTTGAGGTCAAGTGACCTCACGAGTCCTCTGACTCGCCGCGCGTGACGCCCCCCAGGGGCCTGTAACGCGCACACACCAAAGGGCGATCATCCATTCGGGTGGTCGCCCTTCGGCGTACCCGGGCGTCGCCGTGACGGCTGCCTTGCACGCGGGGCGACAGGGAGTATGGTGATCATCGCCGTACGCCCCCCGGTACGCCTCGTGGCCGCACGAGCAGTAACGGAGCGATCTCCGCTGAGCTGAGGGGTCTTGACGAACCGCACGCAGCGCGCAATTCTCAGGACGCGTCGTCACAACGATCCGGATCCGAGGCATGGATCGACGGCGAAGAGGGCAGTATCGATGTGCGCCTCACGGCGCGTGGCCGGCCGAGGTACTGAGAAGAACAATGAGGGTCGCGAAAATTCCGCCCTGGACATCAGTGGGCCGAGTGGCTACACTGACCCTTTGCGCTGCCTGTTAGCTGCCCCCTGCCCGTCACCAGGGGCACGCCCTCGCTTGAGCATCGTTGATTGAACTGCCCTGACCTGGCCTTTCAGCCTCAATCAGGAAACGTCTCTCTCTGTGCCCTCGTGGGACCGGTACGCGCGTAGTGAGTCCGAGCCCTCGGAAGGACCCCCTCTTGGCCGCCTCGCGCAACGCCTCGACCGCCAATACGAACAACGGCGCCAGCACCGCCCCGCTGCGCATCTCCTTTGCAAAGATCAAGGAGCCCCTCGAGGTTCCGAACCTCCTTGCGCTGCAAACCGAGAGCTTTGACTGGCTGCTCGGAAACGCCGCGTGGAAGGCTCGCGTCGAGGCCGCTCTCGAGAACGGACAGGACGTCCCCACGAAGTCCGGTCTGGAGGAGATCTTCGAGGAGATCTCCCCGATCGAGGACTTCAGCGGGTCGATGTCGCTGACCTTCCGCGACCACCGCTTCGAGCCTCCGAAGAACTCGATCGACGAGTGCAAGGAGCGCGACTTCACGTTCGCGGCCCCGCTCTTCGTCACCGCCGAGTTCACCAACAACGAGACCGGCGAGATCAAGTCCCAGACGGTCTTCATGGGCGACTTCCCGCTCATGACCAACAAGGGCACCTTCGTCATCAACGGCACCGAGCGTGTCGTGGTGTCGCAGCTGGTCCGCTCGCCGGGTGTCTACTTCGACTCCAACATCGACAAGACGTCCGACAAGGACATCTACACGGCCAAGATCATCCCGTCCCGGGGTGCCTGGCTCGAGATGGAGATCGACAAGCGCGACATGGTCGGTGTCCGCATCGACCGCAAGCGCAAGCAGTCCGTCACCGTCCTCCTGAAGGCTCTCGGCTGGACCACCGAGCAGATCCTCGAGGAGTTCGGCGAGTACGAGTCGATGCGCGCCACCCTGGAGAAGGACCACACCCAGGGCCAGGACGACGCGCTGCTCGACATCTACCGCAAGCTGCGCCCGGGCGAGCCGCCGACGCGCGAGGCCGCTCAGACGCTGCTCGAGAACCTCTACTTCAACCCCAAGCGCTACGACCTCGCGAAGGTCGGCCGCTACAAGGTGAACAAGAAGCTCGGCGCGGACGAGCCGCTGGACGCCGGCGTCCTCACCACGGACGACGTCATCGCGACCATCAAGTACCTGGTCAAGCTGCACGCGGGCGAGACCGAGACGGTCGGCGAGTCGGGTCGGAACATCGTCGTCGAGACCGACGACATCGACCACTTCGGCAACCGTCGTCTGCGCAACGTCGGCGAGCTCATCCAGAACCAGGTCCGTACGGGCCTGGCGCGTATGGAGCGCGTCGTGCGTGAGCGCATGACCACCCAGGACGTCGAGGCGATCACGCCGCAGACCCTGATCAACATCCGGCCGGTCGTCGCCTCCATCAAGGAGTTCTTCGGCACCAGCCAGCTGTCGCAGTTCATGGACCAGAACAACCCGCTGTCGGGTCTCACCCACAAGCGCCGTCTGTCGGCTCTTGGCCCGGGTGGTCTCTCCCGTGAGCGGGCCGGCTTCGAGGTCCGTGACGTGCACCCGTCGCACTACGGCCGCATGTGCCCGATCGAGACCCCCGAAGGCCCGAACATCGGTCTGATCGGCTCGCTCGCCTCGTACGGCCGCGTCAACGCGTTCGGCTTCATCGAGACGCCGTACCGCAAGGTCGTCGACGGCCAGGTCACCGACGAGGTCGACTACATCACGGCCGACGAGGAAGACCGCTTCGTCATCGCCCAGGCCAACGCCGCGCTCAACGACGAGCTCCAGCTCACCGAGGCCCGCGTCCTGGTCCGCCGCCGTGGCGGCGAGGTCGACTACGTGCCGCCGGCCGAGGTGGACTACATCGACGTCTCGCCGCGCCAGATGGTGTCGGTCGCGACCGCGATGATCCCCTTCCTGGAGCACGACGACGCCAACCGTGCCCTCATGGGCGCGAACATGATGCGTCAGGCCGTCCCGCTCATCAAGAGCGAGGCGCCGCTCGTCGGCACCGGCATGGAGTACCGCTGCGCCACCGACGCCGGTGACGTGCTCAAGGCGGAGAAGGACGGTGTGGTCCAGGAGGTCTCCGCGGACTACATCACCATCGCCAACGACGACGGCACGTACACCACGTACCGCCTGCACAAGTTCTCCCGCTCGAACCAGGGCACCTCGGTCAACCAGAAGGTTGTCGTGGACGAGGGCGCCCGCGTCATCGAGGGCCAGGTCCTCGCCGACGGTCCGGCGACCGAGAACGGCGAGATGGCGCTGGGCAAGAACCTGCTCGTGGCGTTCATGCCGTGGGAGGGTCACAACTACGAGGACGCGATCATCCTGTCGCAGCGCCTCGTGCAGGACGACGTCCTCTCCTCGATCCACATCGAGGAGCACGAGGTCGACGCCCGTGACACCAAGCTCGGCCCGGAGGAGATCACCCGGGACATCCCGAACGTCTCCGAGGAGGTCCTCGCCGACCTCGACGAGCGCGGCATCATCCGTATCGGTGCCGAGGTCGTCGCCGGCGACATCCTCGTCGGCAAGGTCACGCCCAAGGGTGAGACCGAGCTGACGCCGGAGGAGCGCCTGCTCCGCGCGATCTTCGGTGAGAAGGCCCGTGAGGTCCGTGACACCTCGCTGAAGGTGCCGCACGGCGAGACCGGCAAGGTCATCGGCGTCCGCGTCTTCGACCGCGAGGAGGGCGACGAGCTTCCCCCCGGTGTGAACCAGCTGGTGCGCGTGTACGTGGCGCAGAAGCGCAAGATCACCGACGGTGACAAGCTCGCCGGCCGTCACGGCAACAAGGGCGTCATCTCGAAGATCCTGCCGATCGAGGACATGCCGTTCCTGGAGGACGGCACCCCGGTCGACATCATCCTCAACCCCCTGGGTGTCCCGTCCCGAATGAACCCGGGACAGGTCCTGGAGATCCACCTCGGCTGGCTCGCCAGCCGCGGCTGGGACGTCTCCGGTCTCGCCGACGACTGGGCCCAGCGCCTGCAGGTCATCGGCGCCGACCAGGTCGCCCCCGGCACCAACGTCGCGACCCCGGTCTTCGACGGTGCCCGTGAGGACGAGATCGCCGGTCTCTTCGAGGCCACGATCCCCAACCGCGACGGCGACCGCCTGGTGCAGCCGTCCGGCAAGGCCAACCTGTTCGACGGCCGCTCCGGTGAGCCGTTCCCGGACCCGATCTCGATCGGGTACATGTACATCCTGAAGCTGCACCACCTGGTCGACGACAAGCTGCACGCCCGCTCGACCGGTCCGTACTCGATGATCACCCAGCAGCCGCTGGGTGGTAAGGCCCAGTTCGGTGGCCAGCGATTCGGTGAGATGGAGGTGTGGGCGCTGGAGGCTTACGGCGCCGCCTACGCCCTCCAGGAGCTGCTGACCATCAAGTCCGACGACGTGACCGGCCGTGTGAAGGTCTACGAGGCCATCGTCAAGGGCGAGAACATTCCCGAGCCCGGCATTCCCGAGTCCTTCAAGGTGCTCATCAAGGAAATGCAGTCGCTCTGCCTCAACGTGGAGGTGCTGTCCTCGGACGGCATGTCCATCGAGATGCGCGACACGGACGAGGACGTCTTCCGCGCTGCGGAGGAGCTCGGTATCGACCTGTCCCGGCGCGAGCCGAGCAGCGTCGAAGAGGTCTGACGGGTCTGACCGGGGCTTCGCAAGAAGCCCCGGTCTCCCCCTAGGCCCCCAGGGACCTGGGTGGGACCCCCATCCGGACCCCCCTCAGACCATCTTGAAGAATCGACCCCGAAAGAGGGATTGACGACAAGTGCTCGACGTCAACTTCTTCGACGAGCTGCGGATCGGCCTCGCCACTGCTGACGACATCCGTCAGTGGTCCCACGGTGAGGTCAAGAAGCCGGAGACCATCAACTACCGCACCCTCAAGCCCGAGAAGGACGGACTCTTCTGCGAGAAGATCTTCGGTCCGACCCGGGACTGGGAGTGCTACTGCGGCAAGTACAAGCGCGTCCGCTTCAAGGGCATCATCTGCGAGCGCTGTGGCGTCGAGGTCACGCGCGCCAAGGTGCGCCGTGAGCGGATGGGCCACATCGAGCTTGCCGCTCCCGTGACCCACATCTGGTACTTCAAGGGCGTCCCCTCGCGCCTTGGCTACCTGCTCGACCTCGCGCCGAAGGACCTCGAGAAGGTCATCTACTTCGCCGCGTACATGATCACGTTCGTGGACGAGGAGCGCCGTACGCGCGACCTGCCGTCGCTGGAGGCGCATGTCTCCGTCGAGCGCCAGCAGATCGAGAACCGCCGCGACGCCGACCTCGAAGCCCGCGCCAAGAAGCTCGAGACGGACCTCGCCGAGCTGGAGGCCGAGGGCGCCAAGGCCGACGTGCGCCGCAAGGTGCGCGAGGGTGCCGAGCGCGAGATGAAGCAGCTGCGCGACCGTGCGCAGCGCGAGATCGACCGTCTGGACGAGGTCTGGTCGCGCTTCAAGAACCTCAAGGTCCAGGACCTTGAGGGCGACGAGCTGCTCTACCGCGAGCTGCGTGACCGCTTCGGCACGTACTTCGACGGCTCGATGGGTGCCGCTGCCCTGCAGAAGCGCCTGGAGACCTTCGACCTCGACGAGGAGGCCGAGCGCCTCCGCGAGATCATCCGCACCGGCAAGGGCCAGAAGAAGACCCGTGCGCTCAAGCGCCTCAAGGTCGTCTCCGCGTTCCTGCAGACCAGCAACAGCCCCAAGGGCATGGTGCTGGACTGCGTGCCGGTCATCCCGCCGGACCTGCGTCCGATGGTGCAGCTGGACGGTGGCCGCTTCGCGACCTCCGACCTGAACGACCTGTACCGCCGCGTGATCAACCGCAACAACCGTCTGAAGCGTCTGCTCGACCTCGGTGCCCCCGAGATCATCGTGAACAACGAGAAGCGGATGCTCCAGGAGGCGGTCGACGCCCTCTTCGACAACGGCCGTCGCGGTCGCCCGGTCACGGGCCCCGGCAACCGTCCGCTGAAGTCCCTCAGCGACATGCTGAAGGGCAAGCAGGGTCGATTCCGTCAGAACCTGCTCGGTAAGCGTGTGGACTACTCCGCGCGTTCCGTGATCGTCGTCGGTCCGCAGCTGAAGCTGCACCAGTGCGGCCTGCCCAAGGCCATGGCGCTGGAGCTCTTCAAGCCGTTCGTGATGAAGCGCCTGGTGGACCTGAACCACGCGCAGAACATCAAGAGCGCCAAGCGGATGGTCGAGCGCGGTCGCACGGTGGTCTACGACGTCCTCGAAGAGGTCATCGCCGAGCACCCGGTCCTGCTGAACCGTGCGCCCACGCTGCACCGCCTCGGCATCCAGGCCTTCGAGCCCCAGCTGGTCGAGGGCAAGGCCATCCAGATCCACCCGCTCGTCTGCACCGCGTTCAACGCGGACTTCGACGGTGACCAGATGGCCGTCCACCTGCCGCTCTCCGCGGAGGCGCAGGCCGAGGCCCGCATCCTGATGCTGTCCTCGAACAACATCCTCAAGCCGGCCGACGGCCGGCCGGTGACGATGCCGACGCAGGACATGGTCCTGGGTCTGTTCTTCCTCACCACGGACGAGGAGGAGCGCCAGGTCAAGGGTGAGGGCCGCGCCTTCAACTCGACCGCCGAGGCGATCATGGCGTTCGACGCCCGGGAGCTCTCGCTCCAGGCGAAGGTCGACATCCGCTTCCCGATCGGCACCGTCCCGCCCCGTGGCTGGACCCCGCCGGTGGACGAGGACGGCGAGACGACCTGGCAGCAGGGCGACTCGTTCCGGCTGCGCACCTCCCTGGGCCGCGCGCTCTTCAACGAGCTGCTGCCCGAGGACTACCCGTTCGTCGACTACTCGGTGGGCAAGAAGCAGCTCTCCGAGATCGTCAACGACCTGGCCGAGCGCTACCCCAAGGTCATCGTGGCGGCGACGCTCGACAACCTGAAGGCGGCCGGCTTCTACTGGGCGACCCGTTCCGGTGTCACCGTGGCCATCTCCGACGTCGTGGTCCCCGAGGCCAAGAAGGCGATCGTCGCGGGCTACGAGGCGCAGGACGAGAAGGTCCAGAAGCAGTACGAGCGCGGTCTGATCACCAAGGACGAGCGCACGCAGGAGCTCATCGCGATCTGGACCAAGGCGACCAACGAGGTTGCCGAGGCGATGAACGCGAACTTCCCGAAGACGAACCCCATCTTCATGATGGTTGACTCGGGTGCCCGAGGAAACATGATGCAGATGCGTCAGATCGCGGGTATGCGTGGTCTGGTGTCGAACGCGAAGAACGAGACCATCCCGCGTCCGATCAAGGCGTCCTTCCGTGAGGGCCTCACCGTTCTGGAGTACTTCATCTCCACGCACGGTGCCCGTAAGGGTCTGGCGGACACCGCCCTGCGTACCGCCGACTCGGGTTACCTGACCCGTCGTCTGGTGGACGTCTCGCAGGACGTGATCATCCGCGAGGAGGACTGCGGCACCGACCGCGGCCTGAAGCTGAAGATCGCGGTCAAGGGCGAGGACGGTGTGCTCCGCAAGACGGAGGACGTCGAGACCTCGGTCTACGCCCGGATGCTCGCCGAGGACGTCGTCGTCGACGGCAAGGTCATCGCGCCGGCCAACGTGGACCTCGGTGACGTGCTCATCGACGCGCTGGTCAACGCGGGCGTCGAGGAGGTCAAGACCCGCTCGGTCCTGACCTGTGAGTCGGCCGTCGGCACCTGTGCCTTCTGCTACGGCCGCTCGCTGGCCACCGGCAAGCTGGTCGACATCGGTGAGGCGGTCGGCATCATCGCCGCCCAGTCCATCGGTGAGCCCGGTACCCAGCTGACGATGCGTACCTTCCACACCGGTGGTGTGGCCGGTGACGACATCACCCAGGGTCTGCCCCGTGTCGTCGAGCTCTTCGAGGCTCGTACGCCCAAGGGTGTCGCCCCGATCTCGGAGGCGGCCGGCCGCATCCGGATCGAGGAGACCGAGAAGACCAAGAAGATCGTCGTCACCCCGGACGACGGCAGCGACGAGACGGCGTTCCCGATCTCCAAGCGTGCCCGTCTGCTGGTGGGCGAGGGCGACCACGTCGAGGTGGGCCAGAAGCTCACCGTGGGTGCCACCAACCCGCACGACGTGCTCCGGATCCTCGGTCAGCGCGCGGTCCAGGTCCACCTGGTCGGCGAGGTCCAGAAGGTCTACAACTCGCAGGGCGTGTCGATCCACGACAAGCACATCGAGATCATCATCCGGCAGATGCTGCGCCGTGTGACGATCATCGAGTCCGGCGACGCGGAGCTGCTGCCGGGCGAGCTCGTCGAGCGCTCGAAGTTCGAGACCGAGAACCGTCGTGTGGTCACGGAAGGCGGCCACCCGGCCTCCGGCCGTCCGCAGCTGATGGGTATCACCAAGGCCTCGCTGGCGACGGAGTCCTGGCTGTCGGCCGCCTCCTTCCAGGAGACGACCCGAGTCCTGACGGATGCGGCGATCAACGCCAAGTCCGACAGCCTCATCGGCCTCAAGGAGAACGTCATCATCGGTAAGCTCATCCCGGCCGGTACGGGTCTGTCCCGCTACCGCAACATCCGGGTGGAGCCGACCGAGGAGGCCAAGGCCGCGATGTACTCGGCCGTCGGCTACGACGACATCGACTACTCGCCGTTCGGCACGGGCTCCGGCCAGGCCGTTCCGCTGGAGGACTACGACTACGGTCCGTACAACCAGTAAGGCGTACGTCTGCTGAAGGGCGCCCACTCCGTTTCACACGGGGTGGGCGCCCTTCGGCGTATCGTGGATGGCGCTTGTCGAACGCATATTCGAAAGGCGGTGCGGCCGATGGGGATGAGCGCCCAGGAGCGGTTGGTGGACGTGGTGGTGGCCGCGGTGGAGGTGGCGGCCGAGGCGGGCGAGTCCGGTACGTACACCGCCGATGTCGGCCGGACGCTCGGGGCGGTCGTGGCGAAGGTGGGGGCGCGGATCGCGATCGACGGGGAGGCGCGGGGGTTCTCCAGTG
>NZ_JBJHPC010000691.1:0-3460 GCF_045257485.1 Streptomyces sp. YS-3
CGTCCAGGAACGGCATGGAGGCCCGCGACCGCCCCCCGTACAGCAGCCGCCACTCACCGCCCGCCGCCTCGACGGCCCGCAGCATGGGCAGCACCGGGRTGATGCCGATGCCGCCGGCGACGAACGTGTACGAGGGCGCCCCGGTCAGCGGGAAGCGGTTGCGCGGCCCGCGCACGACCAGTCCGGCGCCCTCGCCCAACTGCTCGTGCACCTCGCGCGAGCCGCCCCGCCCGTCCTCGATGAGCCGGGCGGCGACGGTGTAGGCGGTGCGGTCGGCCGGGTCGCCGCAGAGCGAGTACTGCCGGACCAGCCCCGACGGCAGCAGCAGGTCCAGATGGGCGCCCGGCCGCCACTCGGGCAGTGGCGCGCCCGTCGGCGAGGCGAGCCGCAGCAGGGCCACGCCCTCGGCGGGCGCGGTCCGTTCGACGACGGTGAGCGGCAGCGAGGCCGCCCGGCGCCCACCGCGCCCCGACACGGGCGTCTCCAGCGCGGGCAGCGGCCACAGCGGGGAGGCGGCGATCCGTCGGCGGACCGCCCGCCGCGCCAGCAGCGCCGCCCCCGCGGCCAGCACCACGGAGCTCGTACGCGCCATGTCAGCGGCCCCCGTTGGCGCCGGGCGAGCTCGCCAGATAGGCCATGGCCTGCGCGGTCGAGCCCTCCTGCGAGGGGTGGTACGTACGGCTGAGATAGCGCGGGACCGAGCGCGCCATCGCCCCGGCGGTCGGCAGCGTGCCCTGCCGCCCGGCGCGCAGGAAGGCGCCGAAGGTGGCCTGGCCGTCCGGCAGCGTGGGGTCGTTCTCCATGAAGAAGCGGGCGCCGCGCTGCCAGAGGAAGACCAGCGCGGTGAACGCGGTCGCCCAGGTCCGCACCCGGCGCCGGTAACCGCCGTCGACGTGCTGGAACAGGTCGAAGGCGACCGAGCGGTGCTCGACCTCCTCGGCGCCGTGCCAGCGCAGCAGATCCAGCATCACCGCGTCGGCGCCGCGCTCGTCCAGGGCGTCGGCGTTGAGGATCCAGTCGCCCAGGAACGCCGTGTAGTGCTCGATCGCCGCGATGGTGGCGACCCGGTCCATCAGCCACCACCGGCGCGCCCGCCCCGGCGGCAGCGTCCGGTCGCCGAGCAGCTTTTCGAAGAGCCAGTCGACCTGCGCGGTGTACGGGGTGGGGTCCAGGCCGAGCGCCCTGAGGTGGGGGAGCACGTCGTCGTGGGCCGCCGCGTGCGTGGCCTCCTGGCCGATGAACCCGATGACGTCCTCGCGCAGCCGCTCGTCGCGGATGTACGGCAGCACCTGCTTGTACACCTGCACGAACCAGCGCTCGCCCGCCGGGAGCAGCAGATGCAGCACGTTGATGGTGTGCCCGGTGAACGGGTCGCCGGGTATCCAGTGGAGCGGCGTCCCCTCCCAGGCGAACGAGACGTTCCTGGCCTTGAGCTCTCGGTGCTCGGAGACCACCGGAGCGGACCGCGGCGTATTAGACATGGCGTCAATGTACTGACGGGTAAGCATCTGGCAACAGGGGTGCGCGAGGAGTTGTCCGTACGGATCCGCGCACCCCTGTTGCCCGGGCTCAGCGCAGCGCGGCGACCTCGGTGCCGTCCGCGAGCCGCCCGCCGAGCTGGGCGCGGGCGCCCTCCTGGGTGCGCACGGCGAGCAGATGGCCGCGCTCGGACGCCTCCACCCCGCCCGAGACGGCGACCCTGGCCAGGTCCTCGCTGCCGGCCGCCAGCACGTACCAGTGCCCGCCCCGGGACTTCCACAGCACCCCGGCGAGCACCTGCGGCCGGTGCGTGCCGCAGGCGGCGCTGTCGTCGGCGCGCGCGGCGACCGCGCCCGCCGCGCCCTTCGGCGCGCCCGGCGCCTGGAACTGGGCGAGCACCCGGCTGTCGGTGCCGGACCAGGTGTCGGCCCGGGTGCAGAGCCAGGCGGCCGTCCCGTTGGCCTCGGGCAGCGGCTGCCGCGCGTACTGCCAGGCGTTGACCGTCCGCACACCGTGGGAGCGGACCGTGGGCAGCAGACAGGCGGTACGGGCCCAGGCCTCGCGGGCGGCGGCGCCGGTGATGTCCCCGGGCGCGTCCGGCGCCCCCCAGGTGAGCCGGACGGGCGCGAGCTCGCCGAGGTCGGTGAGGAGCCGCGCGGCCGAGGCGTCGCGCAGTTGGAGCACGTCCCAGGAGGTGCAGTCGCGGGCCTGCGCGGGCGAGACCAGCGGGGCCGTCACCCCGTCCCCGTCGCGGACGAGCGGGCGGGCGGCGGCCCCCGGGTCGAGCAGGTCCCGCACGGCCGCCTCACGCACCCAGGGGGCGGTCAGATAGCGCACGTTGCCGTCGGTGCGGCCGACCACGAGCGCCCCGGCGGACGCGGTGTCCGCCCCGTCCACGCGCGCGAAGTCGAGCGCCGCGCCCGCGGTGCCCTCCAGCGGCTCCGCGTACCGGGCGACCCGCAGCCCGTCGTAGAAGAGCACCACCGAGGCCCGGTCGATCCTGCCCGCGTACAGCAGTTGGGGCGCGCCCATCGGCGGGCCGGACGGCGTTCTCGGGGTGGCGGAGACCCGCACCGAGCGGCCCGGCCGCGCCCAGACGGCCAGCGCGCGCCGCAGCAGCGCGCTGTCGCCGGTGAGGGGGCCCCGGGCGGGCCAGACGGAGAAGTCGGTACGGGGCGAGGTCCGCCACACCGCCGCGTCCACCCGGACGACCCGGGCCGGGTCGAGGGCGGCCTCGGCGGCGGGGTTGCGCGCGTACGGCGGCGCGGCGGCGCCGTCCGGGCCCCAGCCGTCGCCCGGCAGCCCCAGCAGCGTGCCGCAGACGGCCAGCGCCGCGGCGGCGACCAGGGCGGCGCGCAGATGCTGGCGGCGGCGCATCAGGTCGGTGGGCCGGGCCTGGAGCGAGCAGGGGTCGAACTCGGCGGCCTCCAGGAGCGCCGCCGCCGCGCCGGGTTCGCCCGCCTCCTCCACCGCGGCCCCGGCGTCCTCGACGCCCACGGCGTCGAGCTCCCTGCGCACCTCGGCGTCGCTCAGCCCGTCGAGACCGCGCAGTACGAAGGCGGCCCGCGCGGGACCGCTCAGCGCGGAGAGCCGCTGGTCCAGGGCGAGTTCATCGGCGCCGCCGGAGCGGGGGAACAGCCGCAGCCCCCACACCTGCGGCAGCACCGGCGGCAACTGCGCCCGCTTGGGCCAGGCCCGCCGCCGCAGCGGCAGTCCGGCCTCCAGCGCCTGCCGGACGACCTGGCGCCGCACGAAGCCGTACCCCGGGTCGCCGCGCCGGGGCGCCGGGATCGTCGCCCGGGTGGCGGCGCGGCCCCGGGGCAGCGACCGCTGCACCAGCGCGTGCGCCGTCAGCACCCGGCGGTTGCGCCCGAGGGAGGGCGGCAGCACGAGATAGGCGAGCCGGGTCAGCCGGGGGTAGTGCTCCACGAGAGCGGCTTCGGCCTGCTCGATGCCGATGGGGGTCGGGCGGGTGAGGATG
>NZ_JBJHPC010000692.1:0-3449 GCF_045257485.1 Streptomyces sp. YS-3
CCCGGCTCCCCGCACCCTGGCGGACGTCCCCCCGGTCACCGACGAGTCGACGGCGCTGTCCAAGGCCCTCAAGAAGCGCGGCCTGCGCTTCATCGGCCCCACGACGGCGTACGCCCTGATGCAGGCGTGCGGCCTGGTGGACGACCACCTGGAGAACTGTGTGTCCCGGGGCGGCGCCGGCGCCCTCTGAGGGGCACGACAGGGCCCTCACGCGGCGCGGGGAGCCGTGCGGCGGCCCCGGGACGGCCCTCGGCCATCCTCCCGAGGCCCGCCCGCCACGGATGGCTCAGCGCCCCACGTACTTCGGCTTCTCCTTCGCCAGGAACGCCGCCACCGCGATCCCGTGGTCCTCGGAGGCACCCGCCCGCGTCTGGAGCTCGTCCTCCTTCTCCAGCGCCTCGGCCAGCGAGTGCCCGGCCCCGTACGCCAGTGACTCCTTCAGCGCCGCGTACGCGAGCGTCGGGCCGTCGGCGAGCGCGCGCGCCACGGCCGCCGCCTCGGCCGCCAGCTCGTCCGCCGGGACCAGCTTGTTCACGATGCCCAGGTCGTACGCCTCGCGCGCGGAGATCGAGCGCGGGAAGAACAGCAGGTCGGCGGCGCGGGACTGGCCGATCAGCCGGGGCAGCGTCCAGGAGACGCCGGAGTCGGCCGTCAGCGCGACCCCCGCGAAGGAGGAGTTGAAGGCGGCGGTGTCCGCCACCACCCGGTAGTCCGCCGCCAGCGCGAAGCCGAGTCCCGCGCCCGCCGCGACGCCGTTCACCCCGGCCACGACCGGCTTGGGCATCCCGGTGAGGGCCTCCACGATCGGGTTGTAGTGCTCGCGGACCGTGCTCATCGTGACCTTGGTGCCCGCCTCGCGGTCCGCCGCCAGCAGGGCCACGTGCTCCTTGAGGTCCTGGCCGACGCAGAACGCCCGGCCGGTCGCCGTCAGCAGGACCGCCCGCACCGCGGGGTCCGCGGCGGCGGCCCGTGCCGCGTCCCGCAGGGCGACCTTGGCCTCGGTGTTCATGGCGTTCATGGCGTCGGGACGGTTGAGCGTGATCGTCGCGAGCCCGTCGGTCACCTCGTAGAGCACGGTGTCGGCCATTGGGATGGATCCCCTCCATTGCGGTGTCGTGTCCGCCCAGCATGGCGGAGATCATCGACGCCGCACATGTGACCTGCGTCAAACAAACCCGGGCACCATCCGGACCGGGGGTGGCGAAGTATCGCAGGCGGATCGCCGAATTGAGTGGTTTTGATAGAGCGCGTTGCGCAAGCGATGCCGACCGATGTTGGTCATCGGGTCCTGCGATGCGGGATAATGACCTGGAAGCAATGTGTTCGATGCCGGTAACACGGTGCCTGTCATGGGGCCGCCGGCTGCGATGAGCTGGTTTCAGGAAGGGGAAACAGCATGGCGGCCATGAAGCCGCGGACGGGCGACGGCCCGCTCGAGGTGACCAAGGAGGGGCGGGGCATCGTCATGCGCGTTCCGCTCGAAGGCGGCGGACGGCTTGTGGTCGAGCTGACCCCGGACGAGGCCGAGGCGCTCGGTGACGCGCTCAAGAAGGTCGTCGGCTGATTCAGCAGGCTTGACCCCCGATCTGTGCCCGCCCCGGGCCGGTACGCACGTACCGGCCCGGGGCGGAGTGGTTTCCGGCTCCCCGGCACGGACGGATGGCTCCCGGCGCGCGGCCGGAGGAAGAGCCCCGCGGCGTGCGGATGACGACGGCGGCGCCCCGGTGCGGCGCTACGCCCGCTTCACGGCGCAGAGCAGCCCGTCGCCCACCGGCAGCAGCGACCCGACGAGCTCCTGGCTCTCGCGCACGGTCCGCAGCAGGTCCCGCAGCCGCAGCACCTCGGCGGGCTGGACGCCCGAGTCGACCGTACGGCCGTCGGCGAAGACCCCTTCGAAGCAGACGATTCCGCCGGGCCGCAGCAGGCGCAACGATTCAGCGAGGTAGTCCAGGGACTCTGCCCGGTCGCCGTCGCAGAACACCAGGTCGTATCCGCCGTCGGCCAGCCGCGGCAGTACGTCCAGGGCGCGCCCGGGGATGAACCGCGCCCGGTTCCCCGCGAACCCCGCCGCCCGGAACGCCTGCTTGGCGAACTGCTGGCGGTCCGCCTCGGGGTCGACGGTGGTCAGCACGCCGTCCGGCCGCAGGCCCTGGAGCAGATAGATCCCGGAGACGCCCGTTCCGGTGCCGATCTCGGCGATCGCCTTGGCGTCGGCGGTGGCAGCGAGCAGGCGCAGCGCGGCACCGGTCCCCGGGGACACCGAACGCAGTCCTGCCTCCCGGGACCGCTCGCGGGCCCAGCGCAGCGCGTCGTCCTCGGCGACAAAGGCGTCGGCGAACGCCCAGCTCGTCTGCCGGTTGGCGGTAATGGCCCTCTCCTGTCCCCGTAGTTGGCGCGCAACGGTGACTGTATCCGCTGCACCCGGGAACCCGCAGATGGGACCGGGCGTTATGAAGGGCGGGGGGATACATGGACGAGACGGACGAGTACGAAATCCCGGCCCGCGACCGGTCCGGGAAGCGGCGGGCTCGACGGGACGGGAAGCCAGTCCCAAATGCGCGTAAAGATTCTTATCCGGAGCTAACGGGCGAGGTGGCTATGGTAGGGGCTCCACTGGACACCACCAGAGCCGACAGGGGAGGTGCGGCTGCGCCTGTGGATCGGGGTGGAGTGCTGCGGCGCTTTCTCAGGTCGGCGGGTGAGCCGAAATCCGTGACCGACACCGCTGACCGCCACCATGGCCTCAACGGCATGGGAGGGACCCCCATCTCCGCCGCACCTTCCGCAGCCACCGCGACCTTCGCCGACGCGGAATCCCCGGCGTGGACCCCTCCCACGTGGGAGGAGATCGTCAGCACGCACAGCGGTCGCGTCTACCGCCTGGCCTACCGCCTGACGGGCAACCAGCACGACGCCGAGGACCTCACCCAGGAGGTCTTCGTCCGCGTCTTCCGCTCCCTGTCGACGTATACGCCGGGCACCTTCGAGGGCTGGCTGCACCGCATCACCACCAACCTCTTCCTGGACATGGTCCGCCGCCGCCAGCGCATCCGCTTCGACGCGCTGGGCGACGAGGCGGCCGAGCGGCTCCCCAGCCGCGACCCCTCCCCCCAGCAGGTCTTCAACGACGCGCACTTCGACGCCGACGTCCAGCAGGCGCTGGACACCCTCGCGCCCGAGTTCCGCGCGGCCGTCGTCCTGTGCGACATCGAGGGCCTGTCGTACGAGGAGATCGCCGCCACCCTCGGCGTGAAGCTCGGCACTGTGCGCAGCCGGATCCACCGTGGCCGCTCGCATCTGCGCAAGGCCCTCAAGCACCGTTCGCCCGAGGCCCGTGCCGAGCAGCAGCGTGCCCTCGCGGGGGTGGCGCCCGGCGCCCCGGGGGCGGCCGGAGAGGGGACCGCGTGACCGGCCCCCGCCCCACCCCCGCCGAGCAGCATCTGGGGGAC
>NZ_JBJHPC010000693.1:0-3446 GCF_045257485.1 Streptomyces sp. YS-3
GGCTGGTAGGGGTCGGGGACCCCGGGCCGGTTCGGGTCCACGGGGATGCCGGTGCCCTGGCCGGGAGCCGTGCCGGGAAGCCCGAGGGGCCTGCCGGGACCGGCCGCCTGCGGGTCGGCGCCTGCCGGGCCGGAAGGCCGCGCGGTGTCCGGGCCGTGGGGCGCGAAGCCCTCGGGCCGGACCGGGCGGTCGGCGTCGGCGGGCGGAAGGGCGAACGCGGTGCGTACGGCCCCTTCCTCTGCCTCCGGTGCGGCGGCGAGAGCCCTGCGGGCACGACGGCCGCCGGGCCCCGCGTCGGCGGCGCGCGCCTCACCTGGGTGGGCCTCCGCGTCGGGCCCCGCCTCGCCGCCGGTGGGCAGGGCACGACGGGCGCGGCGGCCCGCCGGTGCGTCCGGGTCGGTCGTCATGCCCTGCGGCGGCACGGTCTCGCTCAGCGCGGCCGGTCGCCCGGCGCCGGACTGGCGGGCGCTCTCGGCGGCGGTGACGATCGAGCCCTCGGAGGGCGCGGCGCCCCCCTCGGCGGGGCTGGGGCGCCCGCGCCGCCGCCCCGTCCCGGAGGGACCCTCGCCCGAAGTCCCGTCGCCCGGGCCGCCGGTGGGGGCGGTGCCGGGGGCGTACGGGTGCGCGCCGCCCGGGGCGGCCTCGGTGCCGGGCATACCGACGGCCGGACCGTTCGGGGTCCCGCCGGACGGCCCGCCCGGGCCGAAGGGATGGGCACCGGGGGAGCCCTCCGGCGTACCACCGGTGGGGCCGTGGGGCACGGAGCCGTGGGGCACGCCGCCCTGGGGTGCGGCGCCGGCCGGACCGGCGCCGGGGGCACCGGGCCCGRGCGGCGAACCCGGCATGCCCGGAGCCCCCGCGACGACCGGCGCACCCGGCATGGGCGGCACGCCACCGGCCCCCGGGCCGCCGGACGGTCCCGCACCCGGGGCGCCCCGTCCCGTGACGGGGGCCCCGCCGGGCCCCTCACCGGGGCGCGGGCCGCCGCCCTCGCCCGTCTGCTGGGCGGGGATGCGTTCGAGTGCGGCCGGGGAGGCGGCGGACGGGCCGGGCCGCTGGTCCTCCTGGGCGCGCGCCCGGCGGCGGCCGGTGGGGGACTTCTCCTCCTCGACCGGGCTCGCCAGGAACGCGTCCGTGGAGGCCCGTCGGGCGCGGCGGCGGCCCGAGCCGGTCGGCTGGGCCGGTTCCGGTACGGCGACGACCGCGATCTCGGCCGCGGCGGGTTCGGGCACCGAACCGGCGCCCGACCCCAGCGGCACCTCCAGGACGTACGCGCTGCCGCTCATGCCCGGCACCTCGACCGTCTGGAGCACACCGCCGTGGGCACGCACGATGCCCCGGACGATGGGCTCGTGGACGGGGTCGCCGCCGGCGTAGGGCCCGCGCACCTCGATGCGTACGACGTCGCCGCGGACCGCAGCCGCGACGACGACCGTGGAGTCCATGTACCCGCCTGCGGCGACCGGGGCGTTGCCCGTGGCGTCGACGCCCGCCACGTCCGCCACCAGGTGCGCCAGCGCCGTGGAGAGCCGTACGGGGTCGATCTCGGCCTCGATCGGGGGCGCGTGGACGGCGAACTGGGCCCGGCCGGGCCCGATCAGCTCGACCGCGCCCTCGACGCCCGCCGCGACCACGGTCCCGACCAGCACCTTGGCCTTCTTCAGCTCCTCCGTACCGGAGTCGAGCCGCTGGAAGGCCAGGACGTTGTCGACGAGGGTGGTCATCCGGGCGTATCCGGCGGCCAGATGGTGCAGCACCTGGTTGGCCTCGGGCCACAGCTGGCCGGCGTCGTCGGCGGCCAGGGTGGACAGCTCACGGCGCAGCTCGTCCAGCGGCCCGCGCAGCGAACCGCCGAGCACCGAGAGCAGCTGCTGGTGGCGCGCGGACAGCGCGTCGTACCGGGAGGTCTCGCGCTCCAGGACCTCCGCGTGCTTCTTGGCCTGCTCCTCGTAGGGGCGGCGGTCCGTGAACGTCATCACCGCGCCGACCAGCAGGTCCCCGTCCCGTACGGGCGCGGTCGTCAGGTCGACGGGCACGGCGGCGCCGCTCTTCGCCCACAGCACCTGGTTGCGCACCCGGTGCTTGCGGCCGGACTTCAGGGTGTCGGCGAGCGGACTTCCCTCGTACGGGAACGGCTCGCCGTCGGCGCGCGAGTGCAGCACCAGCGGGTGCAGCTCCTGGCCGCCTAGGTCGCTGGCGCGGTAGCCGAGGATCTGCGCGGCGGCCGGGTTGACCAGGACGACACGGCCCTCGGTGTCGGTCCCGACCACGCCCTCCGCCGCCGCGCGCAGGATCATCTCGGTCTGCCGCTGCGAACGGGCGAGCTCCGCCTCGGTGTCGACGGTGCCGGACAGGTCACGGACGACGATCATCAGGAGCTCGTCGCCGGAGTAGTGGGCGCCGCTGCTTCCGTAGGAGGAGGACGGCGAGGCGTAGGCGTCGCGCCCGTCCTCCAGGTTGGCGCTGGTCACCTCGACGGGGAACTCGCTGCCGTCGGTGCGCCGGGCCACCATCCGGGTCGGTTTGGTGCGGCCCTGCTCGTCCTCGGACTCGGGGCGGCGCATCGACCCGGGGATGAGCTTGGAGTCGAAGGAGGGCAGCAGGTCGAGCACGCCCCGCCCCACGAGCCCGGTCCCCGGGGACTCGAACATCTCCAGGGCGATGGTGTTCGCGTTGACGACCGTGCCGTTGCAGTTGACGAGTACGAGCCCGTCCGGGAGGGCATCAAGTATGGCTGCGAGGCGAGCAGCGCCTCGGGATGGCCTGCTGCTCACGACGACGCTTCCTCCCTGAACCACTGCACCTTGCGGCCTGTCACTGGGAGGGAGTCTAAAGGCAGGGGATGGGCGCGCGACGGCGGATGAGGGGGAGCTCTCACCAATCTTCTGTGACCACGGCGTATGCCGGGGGATTGCTTCGACGGGTGGGGGCGTGTCCGGCGCGTGTACCGGGGCCGCGTGCCTCGGGCGCCCCGTCGGCGCGCTCACCGCGTCGCCGTCCGAGCCCTCACGCAACCTTCACCGGGCACTCACCGGGGCCCGGGCAGAACCGGCACCAGGGTCTTCCACCGGTTGATCTCGCATCCGTTGCGCAGGTTGTACTCGGCGTCCACCGGCCGTCCGGCCCAGGTGCCGGTGACCCGGGCGGTGGCGTCGCCGCCGTAGATCATCGTGCAGCGTGCCTCCGGGGGGACGGGCGCGAACGGGTCCCGGCCCCAGCGGGTGAGCCTGTCCAGCCGGTCGCACGCCTGGAGGATCTGCGGGTGGTTGCCGCCGGGCGGATGGCACTCCAGCTCGTACGTGCCGTCGGTCTCCCCGTTGTGCGCGACCCTCAGCCTGAGGTGGTCCGGGGCGGGATCCTGGTCGTGGCCGCCGAGGAGGGGGAGCGTGGGCAACGGCAGGGGGGCGGCGGCCAGGACCAGGATCCCGCCCCGGACCACCTCAGGC
>NZ_JBJHPC010000694.1:0-3427 GCF_045257485.1 Streptomyces sp. YS-3
CTCCCCCGCCCCGGGCGCCGACCCCCGCGAGGTGCGGCGGCGCGAGCGGCGCAGCCGGCGCTACCGGCGCGATGTGCGCTGGAGCCCGTACGCCTTCGTGGCGCCCTTCTTCCTCTTCTTCGCCGCCTTCGGCCTCTTCCCGCTCCTCTACACGGGCTGGGCCTCGCTGCACCAGGTCGAGCTGACCGCGCCGAACGAGATGCACTGGGTCGGGCTGCGCAACTTCTCGCGGCTGCTCTCGGACGAGTTCTTCTGGAACGCGCTGCGCAACACCTTCACCATCGGCCTCATCTCCACCGTCCCCCAGCTCCTGATCGCCCTCGGCATCGCCCATCTGCTCAACTACAAGCTGCGCGGCTCGATGTTCTTCCGGGTCGCCGTCCTCACCCCGTACGCCACCAGCGTGGCCGCCGCGACCCTCGTCTTCGTGCTCCTCTTCGGACGCGACTACGGCATGATCAACTGGGCGCTCGGCCAGCTCGGCGTGGGCCCGGTGGACTGGCAGAACGGCACCTGGACCTCGCAGTTCGCCGTCTCCACGATCGTGGTGTGGCGCTGGACCGGCTACAACGCGCTGATCTATCTGGCCGCGATGCAGGCCATCGCGCCCGATCTGTACGAGTCCGCCGCGCTGGACGGCGCGTCGCGCTGGCAGCAGTTCCGGCACGTCACCGTGCCCGCGCTGCGGCCGACCATCCTGTTCACCTGCGTCGTGTCCACGATCGGCGCGACCCAGCTGTTCGGTGAACCGCTGCTGTTCAACGGCGGCGCCGGAGCCACCGGAGGCTCCGACCACCAGTTCCAGACGCTCGGGCTGTATCTGTACGAGCAGGGCTGGGTGAACCTCCACCTCGGCCGCGCCTCGGCGATCGCCTGGACGATGTTCCTGATCCTGCTGCTGATCGGCGCGGTGAACTGGCTGGTCTCGCGCGCCCTGCGCAAGGAGACGTCATGAACGCCAAGACGACGGCCCCGGCCGTCCCCGCCGGCGGTCCCGCCGGCCGCTCCTCCCCCCGGTCCGTCCACCGTGCCGGGCGCCAGCTGCACGGCGGCCGGCTCACGCACACGATCCTGATCCTCTTCACCGCCGGCTCGCTCTTCCCGCTGGTGTGGACGGCCATCGCCGCCTCCCGTACCAACGAGCGCCTCGCCCAGACTCCGCCGCCCTTCTGGTTCGGCGGGAACCTCTTCAAGAATTTGAAGATCGCCTGGACCGACGCCAACATGGGCACGGCCCTGCTCAACACCACGATCGTGGCGGGCTCGATCGCGCTCGGCACGGTCTTCTTCTCCACACTCGCCGGATTCGCCTTCGCCAAGCTGCGGTTCCGCTTCAAGAACGTGCTGCTCCTGCTCGTCATCGGCACGATGATGATCCCGCCGCAGCTCAGCGTCGTCCCCCTCTACATGATGGTGGCGAAGCTGTCGTGGACCGATCAGCTCCAGGCGGTCATCCTGCCGACCCTGGTCAGCGCCTTCGGGGTGTTCTTCATGCGGCAGTTCCTCATCGAGGCGCTGCCCACCGAACTGATCGAGGCCGCCCGGGTCGACGGCGCCAGCAGCTGGCGGGTGGTGTGGCACGTGGTCTTCCCGGCCGCCCGGCCCGCGATGGCCGTCCTCGGGATGCTCACCTTCGTGATGGCCTGGAACGACTTCTTCTGGCCGATCATCGCGCTGACCCAGAACGGCAGCCCCACGGTCCAGGTGGCGCTCACCGGACTCGGCCGCGGCTACATCCCCGACCAGTCGGTCATCATGGCCGGCGCCCTCCTCGGCACCCTCCCCCTGCTGCTGGCGTTCGTCCTCTTCGGGCGGCAGATCGTCGGCGGAATCATGCAGGGAGCGGTCAAGGGGTGAGCACCGACCACGCGCCCGACAGCACCCTCCTTCCGTACCCCCTCGATGGGAGCGCCTCCATGACCGACCGGTTTCCGCCCGACTTCCTCTGGGGCACCGCCACCTCCGCCTACCAGATCGAGGGCGCGGTCGCCGAGGGCGGCCGTACGCCGTCCATCTGGGACACCTTCTGCCGTACCCCGGGGAAGGTGTTCGGCGGGGACAGCGGGGACGTCGCCGTCGACCACTACCACCGCTGGCGGGACGACGTCCGGCTGATGGCGGACCTGAACCTCTCCGCGTACCGCTTCTCCGTGTCCTGGTCCCGGGTGCAGCCGACCGGGCGCGGACCCGCGGTGCAGCGCGGGCTCGACTTCTACCGCAAGCTGGTGGACGGGCTCCTGGAGCAGGGCATCCGGCCCTCCCTCACGCTCTACCACTGGGACCTGCCGCAGGAGCTGGAGTCGGCGGGCGGCTGGCCGGAGCGAGACACCGCCCACCGGTTCGCGGACTACGCGGGGCTCGTCGCCGAGGCGCTCGGCGACCGGGTGGATATGTGGACCACCCTCAACGAGCCCTGGTGCAGCGCCTTCCTCGGGTACGGCTCCGGCGTCCACGCGCCCGGCCGCACCGATCCGGTGGCCGCGCTGCGGGCCGCGCACCATCTGAACCTGGGCCACGGCCTGGCCGCCCAGACCCTGCGCGCCAAGCTGCCGAAGGCCGCCAGGCTGGCGATCAGCCTCAACCCGAGCGCGGTCAGGGCCCGCACCCAGTCCCCCGCGGACCTGGACGCGCAACGGCGCATCGACGCGCTCGCCAACCGGGTGTTCACCGGGCCGATGTTCAAGGGCGCGTACGACGAGGACCTGCTGCGGGACACCGCGCGGCTCACCGACTGGTCGTTCGTCCACGACGGCGATCTGAGCACCATCAAGCACCCCCTCGATGTGCTGGGCATCAACTACTACGCACCCTCAGTTGTATCCGCCGCCACTGACAACGGCCCCGGCGAGGGCCCTGACCTGCAAGTACCCCGCCCGGACGGGCACGGCGCGAGCGCCCACTCGCCCTGGCCCGGGGCCGACTCCGTCGTCTTCCACCAGCCGCCGGGCGAGCTGACCGCGATGGACTGGTCGATCGACCCGACGGGGCTGTACGACCTGCTGATGCGCTACACCCGCGAGGCGCCCGGCGTACCGCTGATGATCACGGAGAACGGCGCCGCGTACGACGACAAGCCGTCCCCCGACGGCTCGGTGCACGACCCCGACCGCATCCGCTATCTGCACGGCCACCTCGCGGCGGTGCGCCGCGCGATGCGGGACGGGGCGGACGTACGCGGGTACTTCCTGTGGTCCCTGCTCGACAACTTCGAGTGGGCGTACGGCTACGGCAAGCGGTTCGGGGCGGTGTACGTCGACTACGAGACGCAGACGCGTACGCCGAAGTCCAGCGCGCGGTGGTACGGGGAGGTGGCACGGACGGGCGAGCTGCCGGATGCGGCGCCGTCGGCGTGACGGATGGCGTGACGGGTGGCGTGCGCGCGGGGGGGGTGCTCGTCCTTGTACGGAGGAGGCGCGCGCCCCGGCCG
>NZ_JBJHPC010000695.1:0-3401 GCF_045257485.1 Streptomyces sp. YS-3
GCTCCGGGGTGACGCCCAAGCTAGAGGATCGTTGAACAATCCGACAAGGGTCGTGTCGCCGCGTTCTTCTACGATGGCGCTTCTACGATGGCGGGCAGTGCGTCGCCGGAAGCCCGGCGGGGGAGTGAGGTTGCCGTGGGGACCACCGGGTCCGGGGCCGAAGGGCTGGCGGACGACCGCCCGCTGCTCGGCCGCACCAGTACCGCCGAACGGGTCGCGGACATCCTGCGCGGCCGGATCGCGGAGGGCTACTTCCCCCCGGGCGAACGCCTCGCGGAGGACGCCATCGGCAAGGCGCTCGGGGTCTCGCGCAACACACTGCGCGAGGCGTTCCGGCTGCTGACCCATGAGCGGCTGCTGGTCCACGAGCTCAACCGCGGGGTGTTCGTACGGATCCTGGCGGTCGAGGACGTCGAGGACATCTACCGCACCCGGCGCCTGGTGGAGTGCGCCGTCGTCCAGGGCCTCGGAGCGCCCCCGTACGCGCTGGAGCCGCTGGAGGCGGCCGTGGCGGGCGGGGAGCGGGCGGCCCGCCGCCACGACTGGCAGGGCGTGTCCACCGCCAACATCCACTTCCACCGGGAACTGGTGGCCCTCGCGGGCAGCGCGCGCACGGACGAGCTGATGCGGGGGGTCCTGGCCGAACTGCGGCTCGCCTTCCATGTGGTGGACGATCCGAAACTGCTCCATCAGCCCTATCTCATACGGAACCGGGAGATTCTGGAAGCGCTCCGGGCGGGCGGWCGTATCTGCGCCGTTTCGACCGTTGTCAGTGCGAGGACCTAATCTGTGCAGCGTGACTTCGCCTGCCTCGACGGAACCCGTTCCGCCCCAGCTCAGCGCGGGGCCGCGCCCCGCGGCGGGCCCGGCCGCCGACGAGGGGCTGGCGCGTCGGCTGCGCGCGCTCGCCTGCACCGCCCCGCTGCACGACCTGGACGTGCGCAAGGCGAACCTCGCGGGGGAGTACTCGGTCTACGCGATGGCGGAGGTCGCCCTCGCCTCTATCGACCTCGTCACGCTGAACATGGACTTCGACACGGGCGCCGACCACGAGCAGATCGTGGCCAGGCTCGTCCCGCGCGTCGCCGCGCAGGCGCCGGGCCGCCCGGCCGCGGAGCACGAGCGGGTGGCCCGCTGGGTCCTGGAGAACCTGATCAACGTCGGCAGCGTGGACCGCGGCTTCCGCGCGGTGTACGGCACGTTCAGCCCGGACGGCGTCTATGTCCGTCGGGACTACGACTTCAAGCTGATCGAGGAAGTCCCCGGGTACGGGGGCAGCGTCTACCTCCGCACCACCGACGAGGCCGTGAACGTGCTGGTGGGCGCGCTGGACACGGATGTCACCAGCGCCCAGATCGCCGCCGAGGTGAAGCTGGAGGTGCTGATCAGCCGGGGCCGCCTCGCCGACGCCCAGCTCGCCGCGGAGCAGGCCCGCTACCGCACCGTGCAGTATGCGGAGACGCTGCGCCGCACCCTGGAGGCGACCCGGCGCAACGTCCGCGCGGTCGACTGGCTGAACGCGGTCCCGGACATGATCGCGGAGGCGCTCGACCACGTCGCCGACCGCTACCGGCACGAGAACGCGATCCTCACCAACATCCGCAAGGCGCGGGACGAGGCGGAGGAGCCCGAGAACAAGCGGCGGGCCGCCGAGCTCGTCGACATCGTCAAGGACTGCATCCGGCGCCACACCCAGCTGCAGTCGCGTCTGCTGGAGGCCGGGCCGCTGTTCCGGGCCGAGCAGGACCGCCAGGCCTTCGCGCGCCCGGCCGCCCGGACCGGCCTCGACCTGTACGGGCAGCTGGTCGCGCCCCTGCTGCCGCTGCCCGTGGAGGACGCGTCGCGGGTGACGGACGCGTTCTTCGCGCGCGGGACGGGGCTGCGGACGCCGGTCTCCGTGCGGGTGGCCGACCTCGTCGGCATACTGCTGACGCCGCCGATGGAGCGGGAGCACCTCGGCGCGGAGATGCCCGAGCCCGATCTGATCGCCACGCCGGACGACAGCCGCTTCAGTGAGGAGCAGCTCGCCGCGGCGATGGAGTTGCTCGACCTGGAGCACGACGCGCCGCGCCGCCTCTCCGGCCTCCTCGCCGAGGCCCGCGGCCTCGACCCCGACCTGCCGTACCTGGTCGCGCTGCTGGCGGTCCACGCGGCGAGCCCGCCGGTCGGCACGGCGTACCGCCAGGGCGAGGAGCGCCTGCTGTTCGCCGTGGACGACGGGACGCAGCTGGACGACCCGGAGTTCGGCGGGGCGGATCTGATCGTGGGAACGGCGCGGCTGGACGCGGCGGGGATGGCGGCGGACCGGGAGGCGGCGTGATGCCGACCGGCCACAGATGGCCCGCGGACGAACACCGGGCCCCGGGGCGAAGCCCCCGGCCGCCCGCCAGAGGGCTTTCGGGAAGGGGCGGGGCAGGGGAAACGCCCGCCGCAGGCGCCCCCACCCGCACAGGATGACCACAAAGAACCCCCAAGGAGAAAGACCGTGACCGAGCAACCCCCCGAGCGCGAGCCCGAGGCCGGCGACGGTCTCGTCGAGGTGCCCCGGGACGGGGGCGAGCGCCGGATCACCCCGGGCGACGCCGCCGACGCCGCCCGCCTCGTCGCCTTCGGCCTCCAGCCCAAACTGCTCCCCGCCCGCGACGCGGAGTACGCGGAACTGCTCCGCCGCCACCGCGAGGACCCCGCGTTCGCGCGGCTGGCGGACGCCGTCGCCGCCGGGCTCGGCCTCGTCGTCCTGGAGGTCTCCCCCCGCGCCGGCATGGCCGTGACCGCCGCCGAGGACTCCGTCTTCGCCGTCCGCATGGGCGACTACGCCCGCCGCGCCGCCACCGACTCCGCCGACCGCTTCCTGCACGGCCTAGCGCACCTCGCCGTGGCCGCGATGGCCTTCCCCCGCCCCGAGGACCTGGCCGACGACGGCTACATCGGGCGGATCACCGTCAACGGCGTCGACGCGTTCGTCCGCCAGGCCTGCCGCCGGCTGGAGGAGAAGGCCGCCGAGCAGGGCGAGAACACCGACCCCGAGACCGGCGCCCCGGGCCTGGAGGCCGCGTGGCGCATCTACGCCCGGCGCAGCTCGACCGGCGCCACCAAGGACGCCCGCCGTCTCGCCGGCTCCACCACCGGCATCGTGGCCAAGGCCGTCGCGTTCCTCACTGAGTCCGGCTTCCTCCAGCGGACCGGCGACGACGCGGGCGGCGCGTACCGCACCACCGCCCGCTACCAGCTCCAGGTCCGCGACATGGCCGGCAGCGCCGCCCTCGCCGAGCTCCTGGAGCTCGGTGTCGTCGCGGTCAGCGACGGCAGCGCGACCCTGCTGCCGCCCCCGGACGGCGACGACCTCGACCTGGCCGCCGACGCCGGGCTCCCCTTCCACGCCTGACCGGCGCCCCTCCGCC
>NZ_JBJHPC010000696.1:0-3399 GCF_045257485.1 Streptomyces sp. YS-3
TCACGATCCGCACGATCACACCCCCCTCGGCGATGAACACTTCCACTGCGCGCCCGGCCCCTCCGGCTGGCGCTACGTCTCGCAGATCACCACCCCCTCCGGCGACCCCGCCGGCTCCGTCGACCTGGCCCTCGACGACCTCGGCCGCCCCATCCGCCTCGAACTGCACGCCGGTGCCTGGCAGGTGCGCGGAGCCGCCCTCGACGGCGTCACCTGGGTCCGCACCGACCCCACCGGCACTCACGCCACCGAAGGCAATGTCCCCGCCCACGCCTTCACCGGCACGTCCCCGGCATTCCTCATCGCCACATCACGCCTGCTCCGCCTCACCCCCGGTTCCCCCGCGACCCGCGTACGCCTCGTCGCCTTCACCGACCCCGTCCTGGCGCCCCGCACCCTCGACCAGTCCTGGGCCCTGGTGAACAGTGAAGCGCACGCCACTGACAACGGCCCCCTGACCGTGGACGAGTACCAGGTCAGCGCCCTGGACACGGGGGAACAGCACACCGTCCACATCGCCGGTGACGTGGTCCTCGCGGCGCCCGGAATCGAGCTCGAATCCCTCGAAAGCCCGCCGTCGGCCTGGGGCCCGTAGAGCCGGTCTAGTGTCCTCGCGCGTCCTCGCGGGCGGATCGCCACATAAGAACCGCCGGGACCCGCGAGACGGACAGGCCGCTCAGGCAGGCGGTACGAAGCCGGTGCCAGAACGGCCAGCCGACTCGGGCCCGGGCCGCTGCACCGGCGCCGAGGGGGCGGCGTCTGCCGTCGTGGGGACTGAAGGCGTGGTCGCGGGTGGCGTGCCTGCGGGCAGCGTGGTCGCGGGCGGCGCGAAGGGTGGCGGCTGGGTTGTGGACGGCGTGCGCGGGGGCGCGGCCATCCCGCCCGGCGCTGTAGCGAGGCCGGTCATGGTGTGCGGTGCCACAGGGACACCGGCCATGGTGTGCGGCGGGAAACGCGTGGCGCCGTGAGACGTACCGAATGCCCGCCTCGCGTCCCGCGCCTGCCGCTCGGCCATGACCGCCGCCAGATAGGCGGCCGGAGGCACCCCCTCCGGCGCCGGCGCCCCTGTCCGCGCCACCAGGTCATCGGCCAGCCGGACCGCCATCCCCCAGCTCACCTGGGCGTCGAGTTGCCCCATGCGCGTCAGGTACTGCCGTACCGCCAGCCACAGAGCGTCCGGCACCCCCGACAGATCGAGCCCGGCGAAACGTCCCCGCAGCCAGGGCGGAGGCGGCGGTACGGCGGCGGTCCGCCCGGCGGGCACCCTCTCGCGTACGACCAGGGTCCCCGCGAACACATCCCCGATCCGCCGTCCCCGAGCCGAGACCAGGGACGCGATGCAGGCGACGACCCCCAAGGTCAGCAGAATTTCCACGACGCCCATGGCCCCGCGCACGAGCGCGTGCCGGAAGCGGATGGGCCCGCCGTCGTCGCGCACCACGCGCAGACCACAGGCGAGCTTCCCCAGGGAGCGCCCGTGCGACAGCGTCTCGACGGCTATCGGCGCTCCTACAAGGACGAGGACGAACAGAGCGACGGCTATCGCCGCCTGCGCCGCATCGTCGAGGGAAGCGGTGGCCAGCAGCAGCGAGAACGAGACGATCAAGTACCCGGTCCAGGCCACGGCCATGTCGATGAGAAGCGCGAGCGCGCGACTGGGCAGTCGCGCGGGCCGCAGCCCCAGCACAACCGCGTCCCCCGTGACCAGCGCACTCACCGGTACCCACCCTTCATCGTCGCCGTTCGGGACGACGACCTGCACCCAGGCCGCCGAAGCGGCGACCTTCCCCGACCCTCGGAAACCCCAGTCTGCCAAGCTGGCCCGCAGCGCGCCGCAGTAGGACGGACCGTACGCACCCAGTGCCTGGAGCAGCAGCCGACCATGGACCTCGACGTCTTCGTCACCGCCCACCACCACGAGTGGGACCGCCTCGAACGTCTGCTGCGCCGTGGCCGCCGCCTGACCGGTGCCGAGGCCGACGAACTCGTCGCCCTCTACCAGCGCACCTCGACGCACCTGTCGCAGATACAGTCCTCGACGCCCGACCCGCAGCTCACGGCCCGTCTCACCCAGCTCGTCGCCCGTGCCCGCGCCACGGTGACCGGCACCCGCCGCGCGTCCTGGCGCGACGCCGCACGCTTCCTGACGGCCGGGTTCCCGGCAGCCGTCTATCGCGCGCGTAGATGGTGGATTCCGGCGGCGCTGATCTCGACGGCACTGGCCGCGGTCATCGGCTGGTGGATCGGCACCCATCCCGAGGTCCAGTCGTCGATCGCCGCTCCGGAGACGCTCAAGGACATGACGCGACCGGGCGGCGAGTACGAGACGTACTACTCAAGCCACCCCGCCGCCTCCTTCGCGGCCCAGGTCTGGACGAACAACGCGCAGGCTGCCGCGATGTGCCTGGTCCTGGGCGCCTTCCTGGGCCTGCCGGTCCTGTGGGTCCTCTTCTCCAACATGCTGAACCTGGGCGTGGGCATCGGCCTCATGTCCTCGGCCGGCCGCTTGGACACCTTCCTCGGCCTGATCCTTCCGCACGGCCTCCTCGAACTGACCGCCGTCTTCGTAGCCGCGGGCACAGGGCTGCGCCTGGGCTGGACCGTCATCGACCCCGGGCCGCGCACCCGCCGCGACGCACTCGCGGAAGAAGGCCGCGCGGCCCTCGGCATGGCCATGGGCCTGGCCCTGGTCCTGTTCGTCTCCGGCCTG
This sequence comes from Streptomyces sp. YS-3, assembly GCF_045257485.1. NCBI lineage: Bacteria > Bacillati > Actinomycetota > Actinomycetes > Kitasatosporales > Streptomycetaceae > Streptomyces > Streptomyces sp. YS-3. The sequence continues at coordinate 2,711 of NZ_JBJHPC010000696.1, forward strand.
CTGGAAGGCTTCGTCACGCCGTCCGGCCTCCCCACCTGGGCCCGCATCGCCATCGGCATCGCCGCCGAGCTGACCTTCCTCCTGTACGTGTTCGTCCTGGGCGGCCGAGCCGTACGTGCGGGCGAGACGGGCGACGTCGAGGAACCGGACCGCAGCGCGGGCGTACCGACCGCCGCCTGATGTGCGTACGGCCCCTCTGACCTGGTACTGTCCTCTTCGCCCACAAAAACCGTTGACACGGTCGGAGTGGGGAGGTAGATTCAAACGGTTGCGACGGACTGGACAAGTTCGGGCGCACTCGATAACATCTCTCTCGCTCTCACCGGAAATGCGATTTCCGAAGAGCCATTCCGATTGATTCGAATCACGAAGCCGATTAGTTCGGCCGAAATGCTTCTGATAGAGTCGGAACCGCCGGAAAGGGAAACGCGAAAGCGAGAACCTGGAAAGCGAATCCCGCCGACAGGGAATCGGACACGAAAGAGTCTGATAGAGTCGGAAACGAAGGAAGCGCCCGGAGGGCCCGGAAACGGGAACGAAGGAAGCGTCCGTACCTTGAGAACTCAACAGCGTGCCAAAAGTCAACGCCAGATTGACAACCCCGGCCTGCCAGTGATGGTGGGTTGGAGGTTCCTTTGAAAAGTCCTGCCGGCCCTTGTGGCGGGTAGGCAACAACACAGCGAGGACGC
>NZ_JBJHPC010000697.1:0-3393 GCF_045257485.1 Streptomyces sp. YS-3
CCTCCCGTCCTTCCCCGAGCGCACCCAGTGGGCCGCCCCGCACCGGCCCGGCGAGGGCTCCTCGTCCCCGCACGACTGGCCTCCCGTCCTTCCCCGAGCGCACCCAGTGGGCCGCCCCGCACCGGCCCGGCGAGGGCTCCTCGTCCCCGCACGACTGGTGATCCGGGGCCGCGGGCACCCGGCCCGCACCCCCGCCGCCGGGCCGATCACGCCCGACTGTCAGTGGGGGGTCGTACGGTGGTTGCATGCGGCCCGTTTCCAAGATCGAACGTACGGTGGCGCCTTTCGAGGTCGTCAGCCCCTACCAGCCCAGCGGCGACCAGCCGGCGGCCATCGCCGAGCTGGAGCGGCGCATCCGCGCAGGTGAGAAGGATGTCGTCCTGCTGGGTGCGACCGGCACCGGAAAGTCGGCGACGACTGCCTGGATGATCGAGAAGCTCCAGCGCCCCACGCTGGTCATGGCGCCGAACAAGACGCTGGCGGCCCAGCTGGCGAACGAGTTCCGCGAGCTCCTGCCCAACAACGCCGTCGAGTACTTCGTCTCGTACTACGACTACTACCAGCCCGAGGCGTACGTCCCGCAGTCGGACACGTACATCGAGAAGGACTCCTCGATCAACGAGGAGGTCGAGCGGCTGCGCCACTCGGCGACCAACTCGCTGCTGACCCGCCGCGACGTGATCGTGGTGGCGTCCGTCTCGTGCATCTACGGCCTGGGCACGCCGCAGGAGTACGTGGACCGGATGGTGCAGCTGAAGGTCGGCGAGGAGATCGACCGCGACCAGCTGCTGCGCCGCTTCGTCGACATCCAGTACACGCGCAACGACGTCGCCTTCGCGCGCGGCACGTTCCGGGTGCGCGGCGACACCATCGAGATCTTCCCGGTCTACGAGGAGCTCGCCGTCCGGATCGAGATGTTCGGTGACGAGATCGAGGCGCTGTCCACCCTGCACCCGCTGACCGGCGAGATCATCAGCGAGGACCGGGAGCTGTACGTCTTCCCCGCCAGCCACTACGTGGCGGGCCCCGAGCGCATGGAGAAGGCGGTCACCGGCATCGAGAAGGAGCTGGAGCAGCGCCTCGCCGAGCTGGAGAAGCAGGGCAAGCTCCTGGAGGCCCAGCGGCTGCGGATGCGGACCACGTACGACATCGAGATGCTGCGCCAGATCGGCAGCTGCTCCGGCGTCGAGAACTACTCGATGCACTTCGACGGCCGCGAGCCCGGCACCGCGCCCAACACGCTGCTCGACTACTTCCCGGACGACTTCCTGCTGGTCCTCGACGAGTCGCATGTGACCGTCCCCCAGATCGGCGCGATGTACGAGGGCGACGCCTCCCGCAAGCGCACCCTGGTCGACCACGGCTTCCGGCTGCCCTCCGCGATGGACAACCGGCCGCTGAAGTGGGAGGAGTTCCTGGGCCGCGTCGGCCAGACCGTCTACCTCTCCGCGACCCCCGGCAAGTACGAGCTGTCGCGCGGCGACGGCTTCGTGGAGCAGATCATCCGCCCCACCGGCCTGGTCGACCCCGAGGTCGTGGTCAAGCCGACCGAGGGCCAGATCGACGACCTGGTGCACGAGATCCGCAAGCGCACCGAGAAGGACGAGCGCGTCCTCGTCACCACCCTCACCAAGAAGATGGCCGAGGACCTCACCGACTACTTCCTGGAGATGGGCATCCAGGTGCGGTACCTGCACAGCGACGTCGACACCCTGCGCCGGGTCGAGCTGCTGCGCGAGCTGCGCGCGGGCGAGTACGACGTACTGGTCGGCATCAACCTGCTCCGGGAGGGCCTGGACCTGCCCGAGGTGTCGCTCGTCGCGATCCTCGACGCCGACAAGGAGGGCTTCCTGCGCTCGGGCACCTCGCTGATCCAGACCATCGGCCGCGCGGCGCGCAACGTCTCCGGCCAGGTCCATATGTACGCCGACAAGATCACCCCGGCGATGGAGAAGGCCATCGAGGAGACCAACCGCCGCCGGGAGAAGCAGGTCGCGTACAACAAGGAGCGCGGGATCGACCCGCAGCCGCTGCGCAAGAAGATCAACGACATCGTCGCGACCATCGCGCGCGAGGAGGTCGACACCGAGCAGCTCCTCGGCTCCGGCTACCGCAAGGCCAAGGACGGCAAGAGCGCCAAGGCGCCGGTGCCCGCGCTCGGCGCCAAGGCGGCCAAGGCGAAGGCCAAGGCGGGCAAGGGCGGCGCGGTCCTCACCGACCGCCCGGCGGCCGAACTCGCCGAGCAGATCGAGGAGATGACCGAGCGGATGCGCGCCGCAGCCGCCGAGCTCCAGTTCGAGATCGCCGCCAGGCTGCGTGACGAAGTGGGGGAGCTGAAGAAGGAGTTGCGCCAGATGCGGGAGGCGGGCCAGGCCTGACGGGTCCGGCACCCGGTGTGTTGCAAGACCGACACAAATCCGCCCCGCGCGGTGGCGCACATCGCGCCACTGCGTAGGGTCGGGGCCGAGAACGTAGGAATGCGGAGAGGGGACAGCGCGTGACGGTCAATCTGACCAAGGGCCAGGCCATCAGCCTGGAGAAGCAGGGTGGCGGCACCCTGACCGCGGTGCGGATGGGGCTCGGCTGGCAGGCGGCGCCGCGCCGCGGCCTGTTCGGCTCGCGCACCCGGGAGATCGACCTGGACGCGTCGGCGGTGCTCTTCGCCGACAAGCAGCCGGTGGACGTGGTGTTCTTCCGCCACCTCGTCAGCGACGACGGCTCGGTGCGCCACACCGGCGACAACCTGGTGGGCGGCGCCGGCCAGGGCGGCGACGACGAGTCGATCCTCGTCGACCTCCAGCGGGTCCCGGTCCACATCGACCAGATCGTCTTCACGGTGAACTCGTTCACCGGCCAGACGTTCCAGGAGGTGCAGAACGCGTTCTGCCGCATCGTCGACGAGACCAACGGCCAGGAGCTGGCGCGCTACACGCTGGACGGCGGCGGCCAGTACACCGCGCAGATCATGGCGAAGGTGCACCGCGCGGGCGCCGGCTGGCAGATGACCGCCATCGGCAACCCGTCCAATGGACGCACCTTCCAGGACCTGATGCCGGCGATCCTGCCGCACCTGTAGGCGCGGCTCCCCGCAGACACCAGCGGCCGTCACGGCCGCACCCGCAGCTCCCGGCGGCAAGGCCGCCGGGAGCTGCCCCGCACCACCGTGCACCACCGGCACTCGACGAGGGGACGAAGCGATGACGGCCGAGCTGGTACGGGGACAGAACCACCCCCTGCCCCGGACCCGACTGGAGATCCGGGTGTCGGCCGGCACCCCGGTCGTCGCCGGTGCCACCCTGGGCGACGACCGGGGTGCCGGCCGACACCCGGATCTCCAGTCGGGTCCGGGGCAGGGGGTGGTTCTGTCCCCGTACCAGCTCGGCCGTCATCGCT